>NZ_LJOU01000015.1:0-69251 GCF_001672085.1 Anabaena sp. AL93
TTTCCCAAGTTGTTCATTCTCGTCATCGCAGTATTTATAATTTTATGGTTAATATTATTGCTGGTTTAATTGCTTATACTTGGCAAGATAAAAAACCTTCTTTAAAATTAGATAAACATGAAGTAACTTCTCTACCAGCTTTATTAATTTAATTATTTTCATGCAATTAAATTGTGAGTCCAAAATATTCAATTTTGGATTGTTTTCTCTTGTTTATTTATTGTCAATAATCATTGCTAATTGAGAAAAGCCCGATATAATTAGTTTTCAGGATGATTATTTATATCGAACTCAGGTGAGGTTAAAATTCCCTCAAAGCTTTCGCCCAACAAATTCTTGGCGGCATCTGTACACCGAGTTAGTGTAATTTGAAAAAAGGTTACTAATGGTGTAACGGCTGTCCACCATCGGGAGCCGGGTGCGGTGAAAATCGCACGCCCGGATCTAACTGAGAGGGGCAGGGAATAATATCCCTCCTCGACTCAACCAAGGAGCAAGCTAAACAGTCAATTGAAAAATATTCTGACTTTCTACTGGAAAAGGTAGAAGCTGGTTCACAGGTGCGCGTAGATATTAAACAACTTAAACGTTCCAGTGACGATAAACTCACTGATGAATTAGTTGAGTCATTATTATTTTTACCAGAGAAAAATCATAATATCTAACTTTTGATAGATGACAATGTATTTACTTAGTGCATATTTCAACTTTATACAAGTTAAAAATGAGGAAAAATAGAAAATCAGCAAATTTTCCTGAATTTAGCTGTTTTTGCTATTGCCTTTTTTTTGGGAATGTGTTTATTATCTTAAAAGATATAATACTTGTTACATCAAGCAATAAACCAGATGTTGAAAAAACCATTGCTGGTCAAAAAAACCGAAATTGGGGGGCTAATTCGGGAGTTTCGCCTGTTGACTGGACTTACCCAGGAACAGTTCGGCGCTTATCTAGGCGTAACCTATGCCACTATTAACCGTTGGGAAAATGGGCGATCTAAGCCCTCACCTATGGCTATGGACAAGATTGAGCAGAAGCTTAGAGAAGTGGGAGAACAAGGTAAGGTATTGAGGTTCTTCTGTTCTTTTTATGGAAAACCTGGTTCAAAATCATTGGAAGCCATATTGTGTGAGCATTTCATCGAAAATACGGGGATAATTGTTTAGAACCCTTATCCCGTAAGAGTTCTGTTATAATCAATCCTCAATCACCATAAAAGAGAGGCAAGAGCCGATATTGATTGGAATAAATCAATATGATGTTGTTGTTTGTGTATGCTTCCACTACCCATTTGAGTTCTTACTAAAGAACTCAAAAAAAGGACTTATCAGGAGAAAAAGATTTGTTAGGTAAAGAACTACATATAGTTTTCGGTACTGGACCCCTAGGTACAGCAGTGCTAAAAGAATTACACAGTCAAGGTAAACGAGTAATATCTGTGAACCGTAAAGGATTTGCAGATGTTCCCAACGGAGTTGAGGTGGTGAAAGGTGATGCTACTGATGCCAACAGTGTTCGTTCGATTTGCCAAGGTGCGATCGCAGTCTACAATTGCGCTAATCCACCTTATACTGAATGGGTCGAGAAGTTCCCACCTATCATGAATGGTATTATTGATGGTATTGCTGGAACGGAGACAAAAATTGTTTTTGCTGATAACCTTTATATGTATGGTTCAGTGTCTGGCAAGATTGTGGAGAATCTGCCATATAGAGCTACTGGTTCCAAGGGGCTTATACGTGCTCAAATGTCGATGAATTTGATGGAATCTCATAAAAAGGGCAAAGTACGTGCCACAATCGGTCGTGCGTCTAACTTTTTTGGACCTGGTGTCCTGAGTTCCTCAATGGGAGAAAGAGTTTTCGCATCTGCATTACTTGATAAACCAGCTGAAGTTCTAGGTAATATTGATGTACCTCACACATATACCTTTATCAATGATTTTGCTAAAAGTTTGGTAATATTAGGCGAGCATGAAAAGGCCTTGGGGGAAGTTTGGCATATTCCAAATGCAGAGACGCTAACTACGCGCCAGTTTATCAACCTGATTTTTAAAGAAGTTGGAAAAACTCCAAAATTCAGTGTAGCTCCCAAATGGTTTTTTAAAATCTTGGCGACTTTTGACCCTATGATCCGCGAGTTGGAAGAAGTGATGTATGAATTTGATGAGCCTTTTATTGTCGAACACACCAAGTATGAAAAGGCTTTTGGAGCAAAGCCAACCCCACATAGCAAAGCTATCACACAGACTTTATCATGGTATCGCCAGCGGTTAGCTTAAACAGTAGAAGCCTCTCACCTACCCGATAGGGAGGTGATGAGATGAATACGCGGAAGTGACGAATTGCCCAGCGAGCAAAATTAAGCGCAGCTTAATCAGTGTTGTTGGGCGATGTTAGCGAAGCGGCACGAAGTGCGGGATGAACACTTTGTTGATTTTTTTTTAACTACTTGATATAATCTTCAACAGTAGGTGTAACTCAATTAAATGCACCAGAAGCAGCCTATCAAAAAAGTTAAAAATTATCTTAAAAAGTCCCTAGGGTATAGGGCTTTAAAGCTCGGTTAATGTCTTCATAGAGGAGTCGCCGAGAAGCCCACACTCACCTGAAAGGGAGTGTGTGGAGTATGCCACAACAGACATCAAAATCTGAATCTTAACAGCAAATTTCATCTTTAGAACTTTGTACTCAAATAAGAGTATTGGTTCTCTAGTAGGTTTAAGGCTTTATTTTAAAGCGCAGTTTTGGTTTTTAACTAATAATTTGGCATAACAGGTAAGCTGTTACGCATTTGCTTTTTTTGCCTAAAAGCCTTACTACAAGGACTCTAGGCTGCAAAATATTAAATTTAGCTGCGTAACAGCTTACTGAAAAACCTGAGTATTGCTTATATCTAGTTATCATCAAAATTTGCACATATTTGTGAGCAATTATGACCATGATTTAAATGCTAATTTTAGTTATTTAAAACTTAAATGTATGAAATATTTAGTTTTAAAATTTCCAAATTCAGCATATTCATAACTTTGGCACTAGTAGTCTGTCAAGACTATTTACTAATCATTCAGACTTATAAATCAAAAATATGGTATTAAGTTCAAATTGCAATGAAGTAAACTTAAGTGATTCAAATAGTGACAGCAGCAACAGCAATCCTACTACAAGCTACCAGATTGCAATTGTTGGTATCGGGTGTCGTTTTCCTGGTGGAGCTAACAGTCCTGAAGACTTTTGGCGAGTTCTGTGTGACGAAACAGATGCAATTACTGACGTACCATCTGACCGCTGGGATATTCGCAGTTTTTATGATCCAGATCCTACAAAACCAGGTAAAACATCAACATATCGCGGTGGATTCATTGAAAACATATATGATTTCGATGCTCAATTTTTTGGTATTTCTCCGCGTGAAGCTGCATTGTTAGATCCTCAACAACGTTTACTATTAGAAGTTTGCTGGGAAGCCTTTGAAGATGCGGGAATAATACCCGAGTATTTAGCTGGAAGTAATACGGGCGTATTTATGGGGGGATTTACCCTCGATTATAAAATATTACAGTTTTCCGAGAGTAACTATCATTTAATGGACTCTCATACAGCGACTGGGTCAATGATGACTTTGTTAGCTAATCGACTATCTTATATGTTTGACTTGAGAGGACCAAGTATAGCACTCGATACTGCTTGTTCTTCCTCACTAGTTGCGGTACACCTTGCCTGTCAGAGTATCCTTAATGGTGAATGTGATCTAGCTTTGGCGGGTGGGGTCAACGTGATGATCAAACCAAATTATACTATTGCAGAGTCAAAGGCTGGAATGCTATCTCCTGATGGTCGCTCTAAGGCCTATGATTCTCTTGCCAATGGCTATGTTCGAGGTGAAGGAGCAGGGATTGTTGTATTAAAACCCCTATCAAAAGCTGTGGAGGATGGCGATCCTATTTATGCGGTAATTCGGGGAACTGCTGTGAATCAAGACGGACACAGTTCTGGAATTACGGTTCCCCGACGTGAATCCCAGGAAGCGCTACTATGGGAAGCCTATCGTCGAGCGGGCGTTTTACCTGCTCAAGTGCAATATGTGGAAGCACATGGAACTGGAACACCTGTTGGTGATCCTTTAGAGGCAAATGCACTAGGAACTGTGCTATCTACTGAACGTCCAGATGGACAGGAATGTTATATTGCTTCAGTTAAGACCAACATTGGACATACCGAAGCAGCAGCAGGTGTCGCTGGATTAATTAAAGCATCGTTGGTTCTTAAGCATCATAAGATTCCAGCACATTTACATTTCCAAAAAGCTAATCCCGATATTGATTTTCCATCACTAAAGTTAAAGATACCTACGAGCCTAGTTCCTTTTCCAGAAACTGATGGATTTGCCATTGCAGGTGTGAACTCATTTGGTTTTGGTGGTACTAATGCACATGCTGTATTGCAAGAAGCACCAATTACTCAGATAGGTATTCCTGGTGAAGAAAACCTTGACCCCAATTGGGGATATCTACTGCCTCTATCCGCTCGGAGTCCTCAAGCACTCCAAGATTTAGCGAGAGCTTACCGTAAGCTTCTAACAGACGGGGTTTTTACCAATAACACATCTTTGCATAACTTCTGTTATACTGCCAGCCTACGACGGACTCATCATCAGTACCGTTTGGGGGTAGTAGGTAAATCGTACACAGATATGGCGGATTTACTTGCAGCGTTCCTAAATGGTGAATCACGTGCAGAGATGGCTATTGGAAATCAAGCCATACCTAAGAATCAACAAGTCGTTTTTGTGTTTTCTGGCATGGGTCCCCAGTGGTGGGCAATGGGTCGTCAACTCCTAATGGCAGAACCTATATTTAGGCAAACCATTGAGGAATGTGACACGATTTTACAATACTACGCAGATTGGTCACTGTTGACAGAATTAACTCGTGACGAGGAACATTCTCGCATTGAAGAAACCCAGATTGCTCAACCAACTAACTTTGCTATTCAAGTTGCTCTGGCAGCATTATGGCGTTCTTGGGGAATTGAACCATCTGCAATTGTGGGTCACAGTGCTGGTGAACCTGCGGCTGCTTACGTAGCAGGGGCACTAAGTTTAAAAGATGCGTTAAAGGTTGTTTTTCATCGTAGCCGGTTACAACAACAAACGGCAGGTCTTGGAAAAATGGCAGCGATTGGACTTTCTTACGAAGAAGCCCAACAATTATTAGTAGGCTATGAAGATAGGTTGTCAATTGCAGCTATTAACAGTCCTACTTCTGTGACTCTTTCAGGTAATGAAGCAGATTTAGAAACAATTAGTAAGGTCTTAGAGGACAGAAAGGTATTCTTCCGTTTATTGCGTGTGAATGTGGCATATCACAGTTCCACAATGAACCCATTGAAAGAAGAATTACTGGAAGTTCTACAAGACATTGAGCCACAAACACCAATTATTCCTCTCTGGTCTACAGTTACAGGCCAAAAAGTGGATAGACCAGAACTAAATGAGATGTATTGGTGGCAAAATATGCGGCAGCCTGTATTTTTCGCTGCCTCTATGAATAAGTTGGCGGAGGCAGGTTATGACCTCTTCCTAGAAATTAGTCCTCACCCAGTACTAGCAGGTTCCATTTCTGAATGTTTCATCAGTCAAAATCGGAAAGCTACTGTACTTACTTCTATACGACGCAAGGAAGCAGAACGCCAAATTATGCTTACCTCCTTGGCTGCGCTATATACCCAAGGTTGTAAAGTCTCTTGGCAGAGTTTTTATGCTTATGGACAACACGTATATTTGCCATTGTATACTTGGCAACGTGAGCGTTACTGGCATGAATCCCCAGCTTCTGAACAGTTACGTTTAGGGAAACAAATTCACCCACTTCTTGGTCAAGCTTTGGAATTACCCTATCCTTCGTGGAAACTAGATCTGAACAAACGGTATTTGGCTTACCTTGATGACCACCGTATTCAAAATGCTGTAGTATATCCTGGCGCAGCATACGTGGAAATGGGTCTTGCTGTGGCTAAAAGGTTTTTTGGTGAAGGTATTTACTCAGTTGACAACATTGAATTCAAAAAAGCACTGTTTTTACCTGAGAAGGACTTATTAACTGTTCAGTTAACGCTAGATCCAAAAGATGCATCGTTTAGTGTTTACACACGTCAGACGCACAGTCAAAATGATTGGACACTTCATGCTCAGGCTAAACTGCATCTACGACAATTTGTTACCAAGTGTATTAATATCCATGAGATTCGTAATCGTTGTTCAAAAGAGGTTTCCAAGCCAGATTTGTATCACAAGTTAGGCGAGGTTGGCTTTCAATATGGTCCTCAATTTCAGAGAATAGAACAGATTTGGCTAGGTGCAACAGAGGCCTTGGGACAAATTCATATGCCTGACCTCATGGAAATTAACAGCCAAGATTACGAATTGCACCCAATAATTCTTGATTCGTGTTTTCATGTCCTAATTGCGATCGCCTCTTTAGGAGATATAAATCAACATAATTCAAGTGTATACCTGCCTATTAGTATCCAAAGTGTGCGAGTTTATAATCGTCCTCGTCCCAATATGTGGGCTCATGCTCGGGTGATTGAGCAGGGTGACAAGATTCTGACCGGAGAACTACAACTGTTTGATGAAGAAGGTAATCTCTTAGCAGAAGTTCTAGGTTTTCAAGCCCAATCCATTGAAAGTGCAGGTAAAGGACTTTCTCAAAATTTGGATAGTTGGCTCTATGAATTGGAATGGCAGCCCAAACCCAGAGTTAATGACGAAAATACCCCACAGAACTCCTTTAAAGAACAACCAGGAAGTTGGTTTATCTTTGCAGATCAAGGTGGAGTAGCACAGAGGCTCGTTACACAATTGAGGGAGCGGGGCGAAAACTGTATCATTGTTGTTCCAGGAGAATCTTACCAAGCCTTAGAACCAGGTCACTACTCTATCAATCCATCCTATCCAGACGAGTTCCAAAACCTGTTACAAGATGCTATAGACAACTCCAATCTACCCTGTCGGGGTTTGATACATCTATGGAGTCTAGATACAGTTGCATCAGAAACAATGACAGTAGATGCACTGGAATCAGAACAATTATTAGGTTGCGGTACAATACTGCACTTGATTCAAGCATTAGTTCAGAGTGGCTGGCGCAATCACCACAAATTATGGGTGGTAACACGGGGAACTCAGCCTGTAGCAGATAGTGAAATAGTCTCATTAGCTCCTGCCTCACTTTGGGGTTTATCAAGAGTTGCTAGTTATCAAGAACATACCAATATATGGGGAGGAATTATTGATCTTGACCCAGTACACTCTGATGATGAAATTTCAATGTTATTGGCAGAAGTTTGGAATCCAGATAATGAAGACCAAATTGCCTTCCGAAATCAACAGCGATATTGTGTCCGATTAGTAAGTACTCAGAAGCCAACTTCAGTTTTTCCTAGTCAGTTTCGTCCCGATAGTAGTTATCTGATTACCGGAGGACTTGGAGATTTAGGCATCTTGGTTGCTCGTTGGCTAGTTGAACGTGGAGCTAGACATTTAATCCTTGTCGGACGTGATAAATTCCCATCTCGCCAGATGTGGAATCAACTAGAAGCCGATAGCCGTCTTGCTGTGCGAATCTCTGTCGTACGAGAATTAGAGGCAATGGGAGCCAGTGTACATTTGGCTGCTGTTGATGTGGCAAATGAAGCTGAAGTAGCAGAATTTCTAGACACCTATCAACAGGAGAACTGGCCTCCCATTAGAGGTGTGATTCACTCGGCAGGACTAGTCAGAGATGAACTTTTGTTGAATATGGAATTAAAGAACTTCAATAGCGTGCTTAGACCTAAAGCTTTGGGTGCTTGGGTGCTACACCGCTTATTTGAAAATGTTTCCTTAGACTTCTTCGTCCTCTTCTCTTCTGTGGCTTCCGTAGTGGGAACAATGGGTCAAGGAAATTATGCTGCTGGTAACTCCTTCATGGATTCCCTAGTCCACTATCGTAGAAGCAAAGGATTGCCAGCCCTAAGTATTAATTGGGGTCCTTGGGGCGAAGTGGGAATGGCAAGTCGTCTAGATTTAACTGACTACTATGCCCAACGAGGCATTGGCATTATTAGACCCAAGGATGGGATAGAAATCCTATCACGGCTACTCAATTATGACTTACCCCAAGTTACGGTTGTGCCGGCAAACTGGGCTTTGGTTGCTAATATGTACCCGACGGGGACAACGGTAAGAATCATTTCTGATTTATTGGCAGAAGCTCAAGAAAAAAGCACTACTCAAGGTGATACTACCGTCATTAGCGAAGGCCATTTTATTCAACAAATTTTTGCGGTTGAAGCATCACAGCAAACATCATTGTTGGAAACTCACATCCAAGAATTAATATCTCAAGTTCTGCGAATCGATTTATCTCGTCTCAACTTAGAACAATCATTGAATGCTCTGGGATTGGATTCCATGATGGCGATTGAGTTGAAGCAGCGCATTGAAATCAGTGTGGGAGCAAGTATCGCCGTAGTTGATTTGCTCAAGGGTTCTAATATTAGGGAGATTGTCACAATTCTTATGCCCCAAATACAGGAATATCAAAAACTAGCAAGTCAAGAGGATATAGGTAAACTTCTATCGGATTTAGAACAGCTATCGCCAGAAGAAGCCGAGAGATTATTTGCCGAAATTCAGCAGCAGTAATGGTACATACTCAAATAAAAAAAGGAAAGGTTATCATGGATAAAATTACAGAACGTCTACTACAGTTTTCTCCTGAAAACCGCGCCTTAATTCTTAAACGTCTAAAGAATAAAATTGAAGATAATGCCAACAAATCTATTCCTGCTGTCATTAGGGAATCCACCATTTTGCCATTGTCATTTTCCCAAGAACATCAATGGTTTATTGAACAGTTTAATCCTAATAGCCCCTTATATAATCTTCCTAATATTGTGAGGATGAAAGGGCATTTGAATATTGATGCCTTAGAAAAAAGTTTCACGGAGATTGTTAATCGCCATGAAGTTCTTCGAGCAACTTTTACTTTGCTGGACGGACAACCTGTTCAGATGTTTTCTCCACCACAATCGTTAACCTTGCCGATTTTGGATCTCAGCCACCTGAATGAAGAAGACCGCGAGTATCAGTTTAAGCAACTAGCCAGTGAAGATTCCCGTCGCTCTTTTAATTTATCTACAGGACCATTATATCGAGCTTCTCTATTGCAGCTAAGTGATGAAGAGCATATTTTACTCATCAATTTCCATCATATTGTATTTGATGCTTGGTCTTCAGGTGTACTAGTTCGTGAGTTTACAGCACTTTACAACGCTTTCAATAATGGACAGCCATCCCCGCTGCCAAAACTGCCAATTCAGTATATAGATTTTGCTCAGTGGCAGCAGCAACAACTCCAAGGCAGTTTGATGGAGAAACAGATATCTTACTGGAAAAAAAAGCTGGCAGGTGATCTTCCTATTTTGGAACTGCCCGCTGATCGGTCTCGTCCATCTGTGCAAACATTTCACGGTGCTGTCTATTCGCTAACTTTACCAAAGTCTTTATCTGAATTAATTGTAGGGATTAGTCGTCAACAAGAAGTAACGTTATTTATGGCGTTTCTAGCGGCTTTTAAAGTTTTACTTCATCGTTATACAGGACAAGAAGATATTATTGTCGGCTCTCCTACCTCTGGACGCAATAATCCTCAAACTCATGATTTAATTGGTTTCTTCGTCAATACATTGGCACTAAGAACAAATTTTTCTAAACAACAAACGTTCAGTGAGTTATTAGCACAAGTGCGTGAGGTTGCTTTAAGTGCTTTCTCTCATCAAGATTTACCTATCGGCAAGGTTGTTGAAGCCTTACAACCAGAACGTTCTAGCAGTCATTCTCCCCTATTCCAGGTAATGTTTACCTACCAGAATACCCCTATGCCAGATCTGGATTTTTCGGGAATGACTGTTACTTTAGAACAGAATGCTGGTGATACCGCTAAATTTGATTTGTCGCTGGATGTATTTGAAAATGTAGAGGGTTTTGTTTGCGTATTTGAGTACAATACCGATCTTTATAATGTAGACCGCATCACTCGATTGGCCGGACACTTTCAAAAACTTCTTGAAGGCGTTGTTGCCAATCCTGAACAAAAGGTTTCTGAATTGCCTCTGCTGACCAATGCAGAATATCAACAGATTTTTACAAAGTGGAATTTTACAGAAATTAGCTATCCCCAAGAATGTATTCATCAGTTGTTTGAGACTCAGGTAGAAAAAACACCAGATAATAAAGCGATCGCTTATCAAGAGCAATATTTAACTTACCAAGAGTTAAATCAAAGATCAAACCAACTAGCCCATTACTTACAGAAGTTAAAGATTGGCCCCGATGTACTAGTAGGTATTTGCTTAGAGAGATCTGTCGATCTGGTCGTTGCAACATTGGGTGTCCTCAAAGCAGGTGGAGCTTATGTTCCATTAGATGTTAACTACCCCCAAGATAGGCTCGCTTATATGATAGATGATACACAGGTTCCTGTTCTGCTGACCTACAAGTATCTGTCAGATAAGCTACCTCACAATAACGTCAATGCTATCTATTTAGATACAGAGTGGCCATTGATCGCTCAAGAAAACGCGGAAAATCTCCATATTGAAGGGACGACATCAGCGAATCTAGCTTATGTCATTTATACATCAGGTTCTACGGGCAATCCTAAAGGAACAATGGTTCAGCATGGAAGTTTAGTCAATGCTTACCGAGGCTGGGAACAAACATATGCTCTGCGCTCTGCGACAACCTGCCATCTCCAGATGGCCAGCTTCTCATTTGATGTATTTACAGGAGATTGGACTAGAGCATTATGTTCTGGGGCAAAACTCTTACTTTGTCCATCTGATCTGTTATTAAACCCTGAAGGGCTATATAACCTGATTGTTCAGGAAAAAGTTGACTGCATAGAACTGGTGATTTGGCGCGCTATCGCACAGATGGCAACATTGAAATGATGGGGCGCATAGACAACCAGGTTAAAATTCGTGGTTTCCGTATTGAATTAGGTGAAATAGAAACAGTACTGTGTGAAAACGAAGGAATACATCAGAGTGTGGTCATTGTTCGGCAAGATTTATCTGGTGATAAGCGCTTAGTCGCCTACGTAGTTCCTACAGCAAACACCACGGTTTCTGCTCTAGATTTGAGAAACTTCCTTAAAGGTAAATTACCGGACTATATGATTCCGGCTGCCTTCATAATTTTGGAAACTCTGCCTCTGTCACCATCAGGTAAGATAAATCGTCGCGCTTTACCTGCACCTGATTGGAGCAGTAACGATTTCAAAGAAACTTATGTCGCTCCTCGCACAGCAATTGAGGAAGTACTAGTAGAAATTTGGCAACAGGCACTTGGTATTAATCGCATCGGCATTCAAGATGATTTCTTTAACTTAGGAGGTCACTCTCTGCTAGCAATGCAGATAATTTCTAATGTGCGCGAATCATTTGAAGTACAAATTCCTTTACAAAAGTTATTTCAAGCATCCACTGTAGTTAACTTTGCCAGTGTAATTGCAGAACATCAAGGCAAACAGCAAGAATTTAGTAACTATCCAGATGCGATCGCAATTCCAGAGGAATGGTATGAGCCGTTTCCACTTACAGATATTCAGGAGGCTTATTGGGTTGGTCGTAACGAATTGTTTGAAATGGGTAATGTTTCAACTCATAGTTACGACGAACTGGAATTCAAAAATTTAGATGTGGAAAACTTGCACCTAGCTTGGCAGCGATTGATTAAACGTCATGGAATGCTAAGAGCAATTGTGCTACCAGATGGCCAACAAAAAATTTGGCGGGATGTTCCCGACTATAAAATTGAGGTTTTGGATTTAAGTGGCAAAGCTCCTGACGAAATAGAATCCCAAATTGAAACTATTCGCCAGCAAATGTCACATCAGATATTCAAAACTCATCAATGGCCACTATTTGAGCTTCGTGCGACTCTTTTAGATCAGCAAGTTGCCCGACTGCACTTAAGTACAGACGCACTCACCTTTGATGCCTGGAGTTTTATCGTCATTATCAAAGAGTTATCGCAACTTCTTGATGATCCCAAGGCTTTCTTGCCTCCTATAAATCTATCCTTCCGAGATTATGTCCTAGCAGAACAATCTATTAAATTTACAGAAGACTATCAACGTTCTCTAGCTTATTGGCAGACTCAAATAGTAACTTTACCACCGGCACCAGAATTACCCCTGGCAAAAAATCCCAGTTCCTTGAACGAACCCCACTTTAGCCGACTGCATTCAACTTTAGAAAAAGAAACCTGGACTAAACTTAGAACCAAAGCAACAAGATATGGATTAACACCAACAGGATTATTACTTACCGCTTTTTCTGAGGTGCTTGCTCTTTGGAGCAAGAATCCCCAATTTACATTGAATCTCACTTTCTTTAATCGTCTCCCCTTGCATCCAGAGGTGAACGATATTGTAGGTGAGTTTACTTCCTTGACGCTATTAGCTTTAGATTACTCAGTGCGGGATTCATTTCTAGATAGGGCCCGGCGTACCCAGGAAAAACTGTGGAATGACCTAGAGCATCGGCATGTTAGTGGCATCCAAGTATTACGGGAACTGAATCGTCGTCAGGGAGGGGTGACAAGGGCAAAGATGCCAATTGTATTTACCAGTGCTCTAACACTTCCAATTCCCGATATAGAATCTTCTCCCATTGCCCTACGTCCGGTATACGGTATCACCCAAACGTCTCAAGTATGGTTAGATCACCAGGTTTGGGAAGAATCAGGAACATTAATTTTTAACTGGGATGTGGTAGAGGAAATATTCCCAGAAGGATTACTACAGGATATGTTCACCGCTTACTGTGAATTGTTGCATCGACTTGCCAATGAAGATGCTATTTGGCAAGAACCAACACTATATCTACTACCACCTGCTCAGTTTCAGCAACAATTACAGGTTAATGCTACTGAAGAAAAAATGTGTGCAAATTTACTGCATACTTTGTTTACTTCTCAGGCATCCCTGCAACCAAAAGAAGTAGCAATAGTTACACCCCAAAACAGACTGACTTACGAAGAAGTTTACCGTCAGGCAAATAGAATTGGTCGTCGTTTACGGCAATTAGGAGCGCGTCCAAACACATTAGTTGCTGTAGTCATGCAGAAAGGTTGGGAACAAGTAGTGGCAGTGTTAGGTATTTTGCAATCTGGTGCTGCCTATTTGCCAATTGATCCTGAACAACCTCAAGAACGTATTTGGTATCTTATAGAACAAGGACAAGTACAATTAGTTCTCACACAGTCTTGGCTTAATACTTTTCTAGAATGGCCTCAAGACGTTCAGAGATTGTGCGTGGACAACAACGACTTTATAAATATTAGTGACCAACCACTAAACACAGTACAAGGAGCAAACGACTTAGCTTATGTTATTTTCACATCAGGCTCTACTGGGTTACCGAAAGGTGTGATGATTAACCATCGTGGTGCGGTCAACACTATTGTGGATATTAACAAGCGTTTTCAAGTAACAAATAAAGACCGGGTATTTGCAATATCTGCATTGAACTTTGACCTGTCAGTCTACGATATTTTTGGCATACTTGCAGCGGGTGGAACAGTTGTCATCCCTGATGCTTCCAGTAGACGAGATCCCAGTCATTGGTTACCACTCATGATACAGGAGAAAGTAAGTTTATGGAACTCAGTTCCAGCTTTAATGGGAATGTTGACAGAATACACTCAGTCTCAAGGTAAATATCTACCTGAATCTCTGCGTCTGGTGATGATGAGTGGTGATTGGATTCCTCTTTCTTTACCAAATGAAATTAAAGAACTATCAACCGATGTGAAGGTGATTAGTTTGGGAGGTGCAACTGAAGCGTCAATTTGGTCAATCCTCTATCCTATTGAAATAGTTGATACGAATTGGTCTAGCATTCCCTACGGAAAACCTATGGCTAATCAGAAATTTTACGTATTGAATGATGTCTTAGAACCATGTCCTGTATGGGTATCAGGACATCTTTATATTGGTGGCGTTGGATTGGCTATGGGCTACTGGCGAGATGAGGAGAAAACCCACGCAAGCTTCATTGTCCACCCCAAAACTGGATTGCGATTATATCGAACAGGTGACTTGGGTCGCTATCTACCAGATGGAAATATTGAGTTTTTAGGCCGACAAGACTTTCAAGTAAAAATCCAAGGCTATCGAATCGAGTTAGGAGAAATTGAGAAAGCACTAGTACAACATTCAAAAATACAAGATGGGATTGTTACCACGGTGGGAGAGACCAAGGGCAATAAAAAGCTAGTCGCCTATATTCTTCATCAGAATGAAGATGCCTTCGACGAGCGGGAATTACGTAATTTTCTCCGTGAGAAACTTCCAGAATATATGATACCTTCACTATTTACGGTTTTGAAAGAATTTCCACTCACATCCAACGGAAAAGTGGATCGTAAAGCTCTAGCTAATTCGACTTCTATCAATTTCCAGATAGAAAAACATTTTGTCCCTCCTCAGACTTCTATTGAAAAGAAACTGGCTACAATTTGGTCAGAAATGCTCCAAGTAGACTCGGTAGGTATCGAAGATAATTTCTTTGAGTTGGGAGGTGATTCTATACTTTCGATTAGGTTGATTTTACATATACGTGAGGTATTTCAAGTTGAGTTACCATTGAACAAACTTTTTGAAACACCAAACATCGCTAATTTAGCAGGTTACATCGAAGGCTTTTAATGTTTTAATATAGCAGATAAGTAAGTTAGCGTTACATATGTTGATTATTTAACGCTAACTTACTTAGACGGTTCGAGCCTATTGACAACAATTTTTGTGTTTATAAAATAGAGATCCTAAGTTTATATGGTAAATAGAGTCTGAAACACTAATTATTTCCTTGATTTGATGAATTTAGCAGTGCAATTGGTTGATATACTTAAGTTGTGTAGTTTCCATCTGAATCACTAAAGTTCATGTATAGTCAATGTCTCAAATACCACTACTTTAGGATCACTACTTGTAACTGTAGGCTTAATACTACAAATATCTAGTGGTCTGTCAATTTTGTTTTTGTGTTTAATCGGTTCCCAAATCAAAGATTCCGAAAATTGGATACAGACAATTTTTTGCTTGACAGACCACTAGGACTTGCTGAGTAAACCAAAAACCTAGACATATCAAAAGTTTGAAGGTTTAAAAGGTGAATCAGGTGCAAGTAATAAGCGTTAAAACTATCAAAAAACTATCACTTTCCCAGATTCAAGACTATTCTTATCTTCTTCTAATTTTTACCCTGACAGACCACTAGTCCTAACGAAAAGACTTTTTCAGCAAACCATACCCAGATGAAATTTCAATACTTTTTAAAGTCTATACCTCCTACTATTAAGTTCAGCATACTGATTTTGATTGGTATTGCTGTTAGTTCGATTCCGATTGTAATGTTTTGGCAAACCAAGCCAAAACAAGAAGTTAGTAAGTCCCAAATATCAGTCCAAAAATTCCCAAAGTCTAACCCTGTTAGTACTCTGGGACGTATAGAACCTAAAAAAAGAATCATTCGGCTATTTGCTCCTACTGCAAATCAATTTCCACGGGTGGAAAAATTGATAATTAAGGAGGGAGATATAGTAAAAGTTGGGCAGGTTGTTGCAGTTCTAGACAACTATAAAGTTCGTCAAGCAGAATTAAATCAAGCTGAAAACCAGGTGAAGGTTACGACTGCTCGTCTTGCACAAATTAAAGCTGGAGCAAAAACGGGAGAAATTCAGTCGAGGCAGGCAGATATTGAACGTTTGAAAGCACAATCTCAAGGAGACAAGGCGGCTCAAACTGAAACAGTTGAGCGAATTGCAGCGCAATTACAAGGAGACAAAGAGGCTCAGGAAGCCACAATTAGGAGACTCAAAGCGGATTTTGAAAACGCTGAATCTGAGTATAAACGCAATGAGCAGCTATTTAAGGAGGGTGCTATTTCCCATTCTTTGTTTGACAGCAAGAGCTTGAGCTTGGAAACCACAAAACAGCAGCTAAGAGAAGCCCAAGCTGTATTGAATAGAATTAATACTACTGGTAATAAACAGCTAAGAGAAGCCCAAGCTGTATTGAATAGGATTAATACTACTGGTAATAAGCAACTTAGGGGAGCAAAAGCAACGCTCAATAGTGTTGCTGAAGTTCGTCCAGTAGATGTAGAAGTGGCACAAATGGAGGTATATGCAGCCATTGGTGCTGTCAAACTAGCAAAATCTCAATTAGAGTTAGCGTATGTACGCACCCCCGTTGCTGGACAGATTTTAAAAGTTAATACACAACCAGGCGAACTTGTTAGTGACACAGGCATTGCTGATATTGGTAACACTAATGAAATGTATGTAGTAGCCGAAGTTTATGAAACTGATATTAGACGGGTAAAAGTTGGACAAAGTGCAGAAATTACTAGTCCAGCTATAGACGGTAAGCTATTTGGTAAGGTTGAAGAGATTGGCTGGCAAATTGGGAAACGTAAATTTCTGGGCACAGATCCAGGGTTGGATGTAGATGCCAAGGTGATTGAAGTAAAAATTCGTTTAGAACCAGAGAATAGCAAGAAAGTTATCAAGTTATCCAACTTAGAAGTTAACGTTTTAATTCATCCAAAATAGTTATTAATCTTCTGTTCGATTCATCCTGTGGAAAAAGGATAGAGTAGAGAGAGATTACTTTAATATTTGATGTATAAAGAAATTCCACGACAATCTCTGGTATCCATCATTAGATAATTATGAAAATGAAGGGAAAAAATTTTTCTATAGCCTTATCACAATTGAAATATGAAAAAGTCAGACTTCTTGTAGCACTTTCTGGCATTATATTTGCAGTTGTCATGATGTTTATGCAACTAGGCTTTAGTGATGCTTTATTTGACAGCTCTGTACTTTTGCACAAAAGTATGCAAGCAGATGTTTTTCTTCTGCATAGCAAATCCAGTGCTTTGGTTGCTCTCAAGAGCTTTTCTAAATACTATTTATATCAACTTTTAGAATTTCCAGAAGTAAAATCAGTTAGCCCCATACACTTGGGATATGCCAACTGGAAAAATCCCTGGAACAATGATAATCGTTCCATTTTTGTACTTGGTATTGATCCTAGTAATAATGTACTGGATTTACCAGGTATTCAAGAAAATTTGACTAACATTAATTACCCGGACGGCGTTCTATTTGATATGTCCTCAAGACCAGAATTTGGAGCAGTTGTAACTAGTTTTAATGCTGGGGAAACAATTCTTTCTGAACTGCAAGGTTCTCTTCTGAAAGTTGAAAAAGTTGTGAAGGTTGTGGGTTTATTTAGGCTTGGAGCATCCTTTGCGGCTAATGGTCATTTATTAACTAGTAACAGTAATTTTGTCAACATTTTAACTAATAAGAGTGCAGCATCAATTGAAATTGGAACTATTCAGCTTAATCCTAATGCAAATCTAAAACAATCAATAAGCGAAATTAGATCAAGACTACCGAGTGATGTTTTAGCTTTCACCAAAGACGAATTCATAAATTTTGAAAAAGATTATTGGAAACGTAATACTGCCGTAGGTTTTATATTTTCACTCAGTACCATGATGGCATTTATTGTTGGTTCAGTAATTGTTTATCAAGTTCTTTACACGGATGTATCAGAACATCTACCTGGATATGCAATTTTAAAAGCAATGGGTTATACGGATATAAGCTTACTATGGATTATTATTCAGGAGTCTTTGATTTTATCAATTCTGGGTTATATTCCTGGTTTCTTAATCGCAATGATTAGTTATCAACAAACCAAATCTGCTACACTACTACCAATTGGTATGACTGTTGACAGAGGTATCACATTATTACTAGTGACTATACTAATGTGTCTAATTTCAGGTCTTATTGCTGTACGTAAATTGAGAGATGCCGATCCTGCCGATATTTTCTAATCCCATTTATTAAAGATTAAATAAATATGCTTTTGCAAGAACCAGTAGTATCGATTAAAAACCTTCAACATTATCTAGGAAAAGGTTCACTAAGAAAACGAGTATTATCGGATATAAATTTCGATATACATCGAGGAGAATTTATAATTCTAACTGGTCCTTCAGGTTCAGGAAAGACAACATTACTAACGCTAATTGGTGCTTTACGTACTATTCAAAGTGGTAGCCTTAAGGTTTTTGAACACGAATTATATCAAACTAGCAACTATCAATTAGTTAAAGTGCGACGAAAAATAGGCTACATTTTTCAGAGTAACAACCTTTTACCATTTTTAACTGCTGTTCAAAATGTACAAACATCTATTTTTTTGCACAAAGAAATTTCTAAAGCTGAAGCTTATGATAGGGCGGTTGATATCTTAGAATCTGTTGGTCTAGGCAAGCATTTAAACTCTTTCCCTCGTAATCTATCAGGAGGACAACAACAACGGGTTGCAATTGCCCGATCTTTAGCCGCTAGTCCTAAATTGATTTTGGCAGACGAACCAACGGCTGCATTGGATAAAAAAACTGGTCGTGATGTAATTGAGTTAATGCTAAGTTTAACCAAACAAATAAATTGTACAATTTTGCTAATAACTCACGATAGTCGAATTCTAGATGTGGCTGAACGAATTATTTATATGGAAGATGGTAATTTAATTAATACGAATGTTAGTCTTAATGAGAGTATTATCACTTTAAATGAATAAAAAGTCTTCTAATAAGTGTATACAAGGGTAACTGCTCAATAAATAGGGGCGGACTACTTATTCGGGAACGAATTTACGCTATTTGAGGCTTGTCATTGAACGATTCACCCCGGATTATTGAGCGGTTAAGTAGGTTAGCATTAAAGATTGTCGTTATGGCAAGGCAAGAGGCAAGAGTGAAGAGGGTTTGGGCGATTTTACTTTTCTTTACACAGATTGGTTTTATTGTGTTCACCTACTTACATACAAGTCATCTAATTTTTTGAGTATTATGATAAATTCACAAGAAACGAATAAATGGATTAGACATCGGAAAAATAACTTACAAGCGCGTATGCGTATTTTTTGCTTTCCTTACGCAGGTGGTAGCGCCCTAAGCTTTCGTACTTGGGCAGATAATTTACCACACTTTATTGAGGTTTTTCCTATTGAGATGCCAGGACGAGGAGTTCGTTTGAGTGAGCCTCCTTTTCATCAAATCTCACCACTTGTTGAGGAAATCTCTTATGCTATACATCCTTACTTAGATATCCCTTTTGCTTTCTTTGGTCATAGTCTAGGTGCCTTAATCAGCTTTGAACTAGCTCGTTTCGTTCGTAAGACCTATGCCCTAAATCCAGTTCACCTTTTTGTCTCCGGTCGTGGCGCACCTCAAGTAATAGAACACAATAAAATACATCATTTGTCTGATGCTGAGTTTTTGGAAGCACTGCGTAGATTCAATGGAACTCCGAAAAAAGTATTAGAATCTGCTGAATTGATGCAGTTGCTGCTCCCCACCCTACGAGCAGATTTGATGATCAATGAATCCTATACTTACACCGTAGAACCTCCGCTGGATTGTCCAATTACTGTTTTCGGAGGTTTACAAGATCCATTGGTCAATCGTGATGATATGGAAGCTTGGAAAGAGCATACACTAAGTTCTTTTTCACTCCATCTGCTTCCTGGTGATCACTTTTTTATTAATACTGCACAGTACTTTCTTCTGCAACTTATTAACAAAACTGTAACTGCCGGGGTGAAATGAGCATCCATTCCGAAACTTACGCTAAGGACTTGATGACTTGTTTTCAACATCCTGATTGACAGGAATAAAGAGGAGCATCCAGGCATTAGGGTTTTAAACTGGAGTACGGAAAATAGTACAGCTATAATGACAGAAATTCGTACTATTATTCTTCGGTTTCTAACAGATAAATGAGTAGCTTACATCTTGCACCTCTCCGTACAATTCCATATAAACTAAAAAGAAGTGCGATAAAGCTACCTTATTTTTATGGTCTTGGAACTGTAAATCAAGGGTTTTAGGATTATACTGTGTGATTAAATTGCATCATTTTTTGTTAGTGCAAGATGTGAGGCAGCCCTTCGCTTAAGCTACCCACTTTTGCAAATGCGGCATAAGTACATTGGTACTTCCCCAGCGACTATATGAAACCTAAGCTTTTTAACCTATTTTGTCCCCCGTCAGGGTATTTATATGACCTACCATTCAGAAGAAGTGCAACAGATTTTGAAGATAGCATTGACTCACAAGCAGGAGAGAGAATTTTCACGAGAACAGCTTATAGAGATAGCATCAGAATTAGATATCTCAACAGAAGCACTCCAATCTGCTGAACAAGAGTGGTCGATACAGCGAGCAGAAACGCAAAGGCAACATATGCTGAATACCCGCCAACGTCAAGAATTCAAATCTCACCTGACTAATTTTATTGCAGTCAATATTTTTTTAGTCTTGTTAAATTTGGTAATAAGCCCTTTATATTTTTGGGCAATTTTTCCACTACTAGGTTGGGGCTTGAGTTTGTTTTTTCATGGTTGGAAGGTTTATCGAAACCGTTCTTGATAGCCCTCTTGGGGTAAAGGTCCTGCGGACACGCTAAGTAGGTGAACAGAAAAATTTAAAGGTATGTGAAGAAAAGTAAAATCACTCAAAACTCTCTTCCTGTTCCCAGTTAAGAGTTCCCTGTTCCCTTGCCCCAACGACAATTTTTAACGCCCACCTACTTATCTGGAGTTTAGACTAAGACAGCCACAACCAGGCTTGACTATTTTTGCTGTTATATCCATCCGTGTTTTTTTGACTAAATCTGGTTTCATCTGCACCTACTACTGCCGCATTCTGGATGTAGGTTTTCGCCTCTTCTACCGCCTTTTCTACCGAGTTACTTGCTTCCATTCTCAGTTTGTTGATTGTTCCTAAACTGAGTCTGATGTCAAATATTTCCGCCATTGCTGTTTTCACCGTTCTCTGACTATGGCGATACAGTCCACTCAACACCGCAACAAGAGCTACAACTCTTGTTCCATAATGATTCGGATCTACTTCTTCTGGTAATTTTGCTCTTGTACTTTTACCACATTCTCCGCATTCGAGTTGATGTAACCGATGTTCTATGACGATGGGTTTGATGGGTGGTATTTCTACTTGCTGGTGTCTGTACGGGTTTGCATCTTCTCCTTCTAACTGCCCTCCACAGCTACTACAGGACTCTGGCTTATAATTTATTACCTCTTCACAATCAGATTCTGGATACAGAAACTTTGCAAATCCTTTGTGTCCTAGTTGTCCTCCTCTTTTTTTTCCACTCTTTTTCTTGACTGGTTTCTTTTGGGTGTTGAGCGGGTCTGCTGATGGTGGTGATGATGAATTTTTTGATGTTCTATTTAGTTTTTCTTCTAATTCTTGTATCCACTGCTCCATCTCCTCCATCCGTCCTTTGACACTGGTTGGAGTCTGTTCCCAATCCGTTTCCGGTATTTCCGTTTTATAGATGTGGCAGATGAGGCTGATTTTTTCCATGCCTTCTACTCTACCATGTCTTTCTACTTATTTTTTCTTGTATCCGAATTCATCCTGTGAACAGTTACCTTCCCTGTTCCCTATTCCCTGTTCCCTGTTCCCTGTTTCCTCAAAATACTACTTTGCTTGAATGGGTGTCAGGGCTACACCTTTGTAGTAGTATCCTAAAATTTGCAGGTGGTTTGCACCACGTTTTGCTAGTTCGTAAGCTCCCCACTGGCTCATTCCTAAACCGTGTCCAAAACCTAGTCCTTGGAGAACAAAACCGCCATTTACGTCTTTATTAACAATAAAACGGGTACTTTTAATTCTGAGTGCGGTTCTCACTTCTTCACCTTGGAGAATTTTAGTCCCTTTATCACCAATAATTTTTAGGGATTTGACACTTTTAAATGGTGAGAGAGTTTCGATGATCATGTCTTTGACATTACCGACACCGGAAATTCTGGTGCTAATTTCTCCGGGGGTAAAGGTTTTTACCCAGTTACATTCTTTGATATTTTGATCAAAGTCGGGAACAGCCCGCAGGTAAGGTTCTTTGCTAGTCCAAACATCTTCGACGTTTTCCGTGTGTCCACCGGAACAAGCGTGAAAGACGGAAAGAATGATTTGGTTGTTGTAGGTGAGGACTTTGCCGGCGGTGGTGTCTGCTGCGCTGTAGGTTTTGGGGGATTCACTACTGACACCTTTGTAAATTTGCCAACGGTCTGGACTATCTCCTAAGTCGTAAAGGGGATTTCTCCGTTGTCTTTCACGTTCATAGAGGGCATAGGTACGGGCTGCTATGGCTTGAGCTTTCAGGGCTTCCTGTGGCCAGCTAGTGTCCATTTCTCCACCAATGACGCTGTAGAGATATTCTTCTAAATCTACCCAGTTCACAGCGGTTAAACCATTGGCTGTGGGGACTACTAGGGTTCTACCACGAAACCAGCGATCGCCAATATAAACATATCCCTTCTTGGTGGGTTCTATCCAAAATAACCCGGATTGCCATCTATCTAAAGCTACTCCTCCAGGAACTGCTTGAGCCGCAAAGGCACTCATTCCCGGTAGTTCTCCAAGAGTCTTACCACTACTATCTTTCACAATAGCGGTTGTGGAAGCACCGACTTTTACCTGTTTGACTTCTCTTTCAATTGCCACACGCAGAATTACAGATGCTTGTGCAGGAGCAAGTAATACAAACCAGATCAGGATACCTATCCACCAATGTCTACCTTTAATCTCAGAAAACAAATTGCCTAATAAAAGTTGGAATTTCATGCTAATTGTTTGATCACAAGCGTCTACTATTCTAGTTCAGCAATTCTCTAAACAGACAGATTGAGAACTGGAAACTGGGTAATTTTCTTTCTTCTTTCTTCTTCTAAACTCCTGACTCCTCTTTTCAAGGTGTCAATATTTGGGGAGAATCATAAACTTCATTACCAACAATGCCAATTAAATTTAACTTGCTTAAAATTTCTGTAGCTTCCATCAATTTATGGGGAGTAACTTTACCAATCCGTCCTACCATAACAATCCCATTACATAAAGAAGCCACAATTCTGCCATCAACTGTATCTAAAACAGAGGGTGCATCTATTAAGACTAAATCATAGTTTAGTTCAAATAAATCCATTAATTCTTGCATTCGCTCGGAACTCAACAGATTTACCACATCCTCTGGTATGGGACCAGCAGTTAAAACATCAATAGCTGGGTGGATGGGCTGAATGTAAGTATTAAATGATGTATTGATATCATCAACCAGTAATAAGGATAAACCCCAATCATTGGTCAGCCCTAGAGTTTTATGTAAACTGGGAGAACGCAAATTAGCATCAATTATTAATACTCTTTGGTGCATTCGAGCCGCACTAGATCCTAACCCTAAAGCCAAAGTTGTTTTTCCTTCTCCTGGTAGTGCAGAAGTTAACATCAATGATTTTAAAGGTAGAGAATTATTTAACATCTGAATATTCTGGTAAATAATATCCAATGTTTTATGATTCGGCAAATTTTTGATAATTCCTGGATGAGAAATATCTACATTTTTAGATTTATCTCTAACTATAGATTTTAGTTGGTTTGTCCAACTATTTTGACGTTTTCCTAATCTTGGTACTGACCCCAATAACTGAATATTGGTCAAATTTTGTAAATCCTGAGTATAGAAAATTGCATTATTAAATTTTTCCCAAATTAAGGCTGCTGCTAAACCCAATATTGGCCCCATTAATATTCCTCCAAAAATTAGTAACCAGCGTAAATTACCTATATGTATTCCTAAAGCGGGTTCTTCTAAAATTTGCCAATTAAAACCTTCTTGAGCAATTTTGACACCTAATGAATTTTGCGCTTGCGTCAATTGTTGCAGTGTTTTGCGATAAATTTCTATATTGGCAACTAACCTCTTGTATTCTGTAATTAAACTTGGATATGTATTCAGTAAAGAACGAATTTCTTGTTCGGATTCTGCTAAATCACGATCATGAGCAATTAGTCCTAATGCGTTCATTTTTAATTGAGTTAAATCATTTTCTACCTTTGGAATGATTTGTTTTGATAATTTTGATTTACTATTGATAGTAATAGTTTTATTTTGTCCTTGTTGTTGTAATAGTGTACTGATAATTTGCTGTTTCTGCTTCAGTTGTTGGATGATAGGATGTTTTTCTGTATAAAGAAAACGAGCTTGCGTTAAGGCTTGTTCTGTTTGCTTAAATTCACTAATTAAGGCTTGATTTTGGCTAGATTCCGGGGAATCATTCATATTTATGTTATTTTGACTGGAAGACTCAATTGCTTGTTCTAGGCTGTTATGTCTAATTTGGACATCTTGCAGTTGAGCGCGAGTTGTTTGCCGCTGTTTTTGAATATCTGCTAAAGACTGTAATAAAATTTGACTTTGTAAAACTGGATCAATTAAACTATTTTGTTGACGAAATTTTTCTAATTTTTTCTCGGCTTTTAATACATCTTTTTGCAGTTGCGGTATATGGTTATTAACAAAAGCTAATGCTTGATTAATCCGCTGATTTTTTTGATCGGTATTATAGTCCTGATATACTTTCTCTAAAGCTTGTAATACTCTTTTTGTCCTGAGAGGATCTTTGTCTGTAAAAGAGAGTAAAAATACTTGGGTGAAATTTTGATTAACTCCTGTATCTACTGGTAACTGAGTTAGTCCTAAAGATGAAACTTCATCAATTTTGCTGTTATTATAAATATCTTCTATGGTCATTTGTGGGTAATCAGCATGAAGTAAATTTACAGTTTTCTGTAGTAATTTACTACTCAGCATTAATTTAACTTGACTACTGTAGTCAATGGATGATAGCTGCGGTTTCCGTAAGTCTTCTGTTATCTTTTCGATTTTACTATTTGGTAAAGATTTATCTGAATTATAACTTACCAATATTTGCATATAGCTTTGATAAGTTGGTTTAGTAGTGACAGCTATTAGACTTGTTACTGACATGACTGCACAGGAAATCCCTAATATTAACCACCGATGATAAAGTGCAATTGGAACTATTTTTTTGATATCAATTACCCTATGTGTAGAGCTAGTAAGTAATTTTTTCAATGTTATCACATTTGTAGCCACAATCATATTCCTCTCAAATTGCAACAATATATCTGGAAGAAGATGATAATTAGAAAACTTTTAGAGATATTTGATACTCAATGTTTTCTGGTTAATAATCAATACTTATTCTTCCTATGATTACAGATATACTTAACAGAAAGTATTCAGCAAGTAGTTCTTGGCTAATACCTTCAAGCAGGTATATGTCTAATCAGTGTGAGGAACATAAATTTTCTGCAAATATTGTGGAAATATTTATCTTGCAGAGGCTAATTTATCAGCAATGCGGGTAGTTTCTGGTAAGCGATATTTTGGTGTGCAGTGTAATACATATTCAATTGCTGTTGGTAAGCTAATCCGATGACCACTAGTAGTCTGTCAACCCGAAAATGACGGGTTAAGGCAAGCAGGGGGAGAAGAGAGGCAGAGGGGGCAGGGGAGGGAAGAACAGTCTCTGACTGGGAATGAGACGACTTGAGTTCTTTGCGGGATAGATGTTTTACGTTAAGTTGACACCAATAAGCTTTTGGTTTACCCCTACAAATCAAGGTTTTTTGTAATTTTATAAAAGTCCATGTTCCAACTGTTTTGAGTATAAAAAAAAGCAAGCTGTTAAAACTTGCTCTTTCTATAACTGGGGCGCTAGGATTCGAACCTAGGGATGGCGGGACCAAAACCCACTGCCTTACCACTTGGCTACGCCCCAACGAATTCACTATAGAGAATATAGCAGTTCTCTTTAGATAATGTCAAGTGTTTAGGAAAAAAATTTTTTGCTGACTTAGGAAATAGATCCCAAATAGATCCCCGACTTCTTGAAGAAGTCGGGGATCTGCCGGGGTGTGGTTAAAATACACGATGCTGTAGGGATGGCATTTGGCGACGAACTTGTTCTAGTCGGGTGGGTTTGATTTCGGCGATCGCCACTCCTGGTTTTTCCCCAGCGTCTGCTAAAATGACACCCCAAGGGTCAATAATCATGGCGTGTCCATGAGTTTGGCGACGGTCATAATTAGTACCAGTTTGGGCGGGAGCAATAACGTAACAGGTATTTTCTATCGCCCTAGATTGGAGTAATACTTGCCAATGGTCTTTACCAGTAAAAGCCGTAAAGGCTGCGGGAACAAATAGAATATCTGCGCCTTGATTGGATAGATGTCGGTACAGTTCGGGAAAGCGAACATCATAGCAAATAGAAAGGCCAATTTTCCCTAACTCCGGGGAAGCGTAAACGGGAGGTAATTCAAGTCCAGCCATGACGGTGCTGGATTCTTGATAGGTATTACCATCAGGGACATTGACATCAAATAAATGGACTTTTTGGTAACGGGCGAGTTCTTGACCGTTGGCATTTATCAGTAATGCTGTATTATAAACTTTACCACTACTATCTACAGGGATAGGGAAGCCGCCGCCGAGAATGGTAACTTGAAAGCGTTGTGCCATTTTTTGGAGAAATGTTTCCGTTGCTTGAGCGATCGCATTTCCTTGAGCTAGTTTATCCTTTTCTTCCCCCATAAAAGAGAAATTTTCTGGTAAACCCACCAACTCTGCACCTTGACGCACAGCCAAATCAATTAATTCTTCTGCTTGTGCCAAATTTTTTTGTAAATCAGGCACACTGGTCATTTGAATAGCGGCGGCTAAATAAGACTTCATAGATTCAAGAACAAACGGTAGATTGAGACAATTATAGATATCTAAATATATCCTCATATCATTCCATTTTAAACAAAAAGTAGGGGCGGGGTTTCCTCGGACAATTTCTCCCCCCAGAAATTAAAAGTCTCTCAAAAATCGTTTCTTCAAAGTCAAGGGGACATTTTTCGCCATTTCTAAACCTTCCACATTTTGCCAATTAGTTTTTTCATCCCAACGAATAGCGCCAAAGGTATTATCGCTAAATATAGCACCCATAAAATTTGCACCATCAAAGTTTGCACCGCGTAAGTCTGCACCACTCAGATTAGCGCGACTCAAATCCACATCTTGAAGATTTGCACCGCATAAGTTAGCACGACTCAGATTAGCGCCACTCAAGTAAGTTTCTGCTAAATTTGCACCAGAAAAATCTACATCTCTTAAATCTGAACCAATGAAATAGGCACGGTTAAGGTTAGCATAGCTAAAGTTTGCCCCATAAAGACTAGCGCGGCTGAGGTCTGCTTCTGTTAAATCCGCGTAACTAAGATTTATTTGTAACAAACTTGCACTACGAAGATGAGCGCCACTCAGAAATTGACCAACTAAACTGCGGAAATTTTCACCCTGTAAACAACTACTGTAATAAATAATATTTTGTAATTGATAGGTGAAATTATTCTCTTCCGGTTGACCAGAGGGATAAAAAATTATATGCTCTTTGAGTAACTCATCTTCTTGAGCATAACGCTGTATAGCTAAAAGTAAAATCATCACATTTAACCCAGCATAAACATCTACTTGACGCTGACCTAATTGATGAACACCAGCATTTTGTAATTCTCGCAGCTTAGTTTGGGGTAAGGTTTCTTCAGCGGTATCAATAAATTTACCTTGACACCAACTAACATAAAAATCATCCAACCGTCTATATAGTTGTACCCAACGAAAATTGGGAATAGCAATCATTAAACCCATTAAATATTCAACTATTTCTTGGGTAAGAATGCCAAAACCCAGCAAATCATAAATTTGCCAATTCATCTCTGCTTCATTAGTAATTAATTCTTTCGCAGATTCCGTATTATAATACTGTGTCCAGGCAGTTAGGCTTAATTTCAACCTGTCAGCAAAGAGAAATTCACGAAAACTTTGATGGCTAAACTTTACCTGATTGTCTGACTCATGATCAGGATAAACATAAAAATCTGCTAAGGGTGTTTTGATAATTTCATCCTTGATAGATTTTGCATCATCTCCTAGCCGAGATTTTAGCATTGATATTGCAGAAAATTCTTCACCTGACTGGGTGACAGCAACAGCAGCTTCTGTGAGAATATCTTTTAAATTTAGTAATTGATCATGGAAACTATCACCTGATTTAGCAATCAGCCAATTTATGGCTGCTTGATAAATTAAAGCTGTAGCAGTTCGAGTATTATCCGCTGCTAAATTATCAATTACCAGTTGATCATCTCGATACATTCCCGCCAAAAAGTATAGTAACAATGGTTCACAAATTAATTTTTGAATAATTGCAGGACATTTTTGATTCACTAGAAACTGCTGTAAATCTGTATTTTTGCCGTGATTATTTGGTAGAGATTGCCATTTTCCTAACCATTGTTGTTGTTGTTGTTGATCTAAGGGAAGAATTTCTACTCTTTCTAAATTTGTGGGTAAATTAGAGATAATTGATAAAGGAATCACATTGCTGGTAATTAATACCTTATGTCCCATGCTTTCATCATTTTCACATTGTTGCTGAAATTCGCTAACTTGCCGAATAAATTTTTCCAGATTTTGATTATTTCTAGACGCAGTTGGTAATTCGTCCCAACCATCAAAGATAAAAACAAAACGATGATTTTTATTTCTTAACCAATTATGATCACCACGAATCAAGCTAATATCTAAATTTGCAGTTAATGTTTCTGCTAACTGAGATGATAAAACTTTGATATCTTTGACATTAATTAAAATTGGTGTCCAGAAAGGATGTAAATGTTGTCTAATCCAATTTGCGAATATTTTGCAGAAAACGCTTTTACCTCTGCCTCTTTTTCCTTGGATAAATATAAATTTTTCTAAGTTGTTTTCAGTCAAGATATTTTTCTTTACCCATGCTTCTAAATCACAAGATTCAGCATTAATATTTATTTGCCCATATTGATTTACAGATTGAGCTTTAAGAGGAATATAAATATTCTTCAATGAGCAAGTTTGATCAAATACCTGATCTAATGCTTGAGTATCAATATGATGTTGCAGATATTCCTGAATGTTTTGAATATTCTGGTATTCTGCTGTCCATGTATCTCGACAATTTGGGATGATATCATCATCTAGATCTATCAAAAACTTGATAATATGTGAGTTGGTATTGACCGCAATTCGTTTTGCTAAAAGTCTGGCTGGATATTTACCCAAATAGTCAGATATCAACCTTGTGGATAATAATTGATTAAATGCTACTGCTAATTCAGATTCATGAAAACATTCAATGGTCTGGATAGCAGTTTGTTCATCTAATTCAATATTATTGATAGTTGCTAATATTTTTCCTAATTCTTCATTTTTATCGGGGTGATCATAGTTTAAAGAAGGGTATAAAGATAAAATATCCCGGATGCTTTCTAAATAGGCAACTTGACTAATAATAGATATGTAATCTGCTAAAGTAGGCGTTTCTTGAGAAAGATCACGATAAGATTTGAGAACAGCTACTCCCAGGGATAAGAATGATAATTCTCCAGTTATTATTGGGGTTAATGGTGAACACAATACATCTAATAAAGAAGATGAATTTTGCAGTAACAGTTGCAAAATTTCTAAATTAGCACCTTGTGATTGAATGGCTGTTGCTACTTCTAAAACTACTTCACCTGTTGCGGTGGTTGTATTAATACTTTCTGCTGTTACTGAGAAAGCTTGACGAAATTGATACCAAATATTTGATAGAGATTTTTTCATACTACTCAAACTAGTTAAAAATATAATTTATAGGTTAACAGTAATCACTTGTAAATATAGCTATATATAAAATTTTTGCAAGAAAAATTTACACCACAAACCTATATTCACCGTATAATTACGGTATTAGACGGTGGGATTACGGTTAATCCAAACGCCTCTGATTCCTGCCGATTTAGCCCCATAATAATCATCTGTTATGCTGTCACCAATGTGCCATGCTTCTTCTGCTGAACATTTATGCTTGTTTAAAGCAATTTTAAATATTTCTGGATCTGGTTTAGCGGCACGAACTTGAGTGGAAATGGTGACAGAGGAAAAGTATTCTCTGAGTCTTAAACCTTGCAATACTAAATATAAACGAGAATCAAAATTAGATAATACTCCTAATTCAACTCCTAAGCGTCGCCAGTTCATTAACGCCAAAGTTACATCAGGATAAACATACCAAGGTTCAGGAGTTCCAAAGTGGATATAAAGTTCGGTAAAAAAAGCGGTAAAATCGGTAAATTCTTGGAGAACACCGGCACCTTCAAAGGTATTTAAGGCAATTATCCGCCACCAATCGTATTCACGCTGGGGAATATCTCTGATATCTGCATCAAGAAATATCGGTGGTGGTGAGGCTTTGAAGCTTTTGACAAAGTTTTGATCTAAAATTTGGGCGGAAACTTCTACACCAAATTCTTGGGCGATTTGTCGGTAAATTTCCCCAACACTACCTTTAATCCCAAACAATGTACCAACAGCATCTACAAAAATAACTTTAGGCTTTTTCATAAGAATTAATACTTTAGTCCGCAGCAGTCGCTAAATACATAGCCATAATATCTGAATTTGTCTAGTTTACCATTTCAGATCCCCGACTTCTTTGAGAAGTCGGGGATCTTTAATTTAATTACTTGGAAATGGCTTCTATTATGGGGCTAACTAACCAATTAAACCCGACTTTTAATTGATGATTTAATGTGGGTAAACGATACAGATACGCTAGACGACGGGCTAAGTATGCAAAAGAACCATCTAATTGCACACCTAACCCGGTGAGGGTGGCGTTATCTATTCCTAAAGCCATCATTTCTCCTAATGGTTGATAGCGGAAGGGGAGGAGGGGACGATTGGTAATAGTAGCCCAGATATTCCAAGCGGTATAATCGGCTTGTTGAAAGGCGACTTGGGCGGTGGCGGGGACTTGTTTTCCGTCTGCGTCGAGACAGTCGGCTAAGTCTCCTAAAGCAAAGATTTCGGGATGTTCTATGGCTTGTAATTGCGGTGTGGTGGTGATTTGTCCACGCTGATTTTGCTTGAGGGGTAAGGCTGTGACAACTGGAGAAACTTTTGTTCCCACTGTCCAAATGACTACATCTACGGGAATGGTATCTACTTGATTTTTATACTCCAGAGAGATGCTATTTTGATCAATTGCTGCTACTTTGGTTTCTAAGTCAATAAATACGCCTTTGCTATCTAAGGCTTTTTTGGCGGCTTCACGGTTAAATTCTGGGGAAGTGCGGAGAATTTGGTCGCTGAGTTCAATCAGGCGGAAACGTCCTTTTTCGCCGATTCTATCTGCTAGTTTACAGGCTAATTCTACGCCGCTGTAACCTGCACCAACTATGGCGACACGGATTTTTTCGGGCTTTGCTGCTTCGAGAATTCGCAGCCGTTCTTCTAATTTGTAGGCATCAGTAATAGTACGGAAAGGGTAAGCATGAGTGGCAGCACCGGGAACTAAATCTAGGGGTGTTTCGCCACCTAATGCTAAGACTAAGCGGTCATAATTTAGTTCTGATTTATCTTGTAATTGAACTGTTTGCTTGTTAATGTCTATTGTGGAAACAGCAGCTTGGTGGAACTGGATTCCTGTTCCTTGCAGTAGTTCTGAGTATGGTGGGGCGATTTCCCAGGTTTGGAGTTCTCTGGTGAGGAGTTCGTAAAGCAGGGGAGAAAAGACAAAGCGATCGCTCTGATCTACTAAAATAATCTCAGGTTTGGGTGTAGATTCCCAGGGTAATTGGCTTAAACGAAGCGCGGTGTAGAGTCCACCAAAGCCACCGCCTAGTATACAAATTTTTGTAGTTGCTTGAGTCATAATTTTTTTAGGCGCTAAATCCCAGTCAGATATTTATTTTAGTGTAATGTTTTATTACGGTTTCTTGCCATTAACCGACAATCCTGATATCTATCTTCATGCAAATCAAGACAAATGGTAATTTTATTTAAGAATCAAGATTTGAACGCAGATAAACGCAAATAAACGCAGATGAATTAATAGATTGAATAATTCTGTGTTAAATGTTTTCCATGACAAACTACATAGTCGCTAATACAAATTCTCCTTCGTTAACAGAGTTATTTATTGATGTATCATAAACCAAGCCTGTTTTCTCTGCATGAACATGAATAGTTATGGGTAATTCACCAATTTTATTGAATGTCAGAACTTGATATAGCAAATCTCCCTGATTTACTGAAGTACCTAATTCAGCTTTAGATAAAATCATTCCTCCTACGGGACTCCAATATTTTTTTAGTTGACTAAGTGAACGAAAGTTGGTTTGATGAGATATAGTTTTTGATTGGGTAAATTCCTGTATTGCTAAAATACCTTTTTGAGTTAAATAATTTTTAATTCCGCTCACTCCTTTAGTTACTGAATCTGGATTCATTTGCATTCCTGTTCCTAATTCTAAAGTCCATGCTTCTTTATCAAATATCATTTTTTGTCCGGTTAATTTTAATAAAGCATTCTCTAAAGCTAACCAGGGTTTTATGAATGATTCATCAAAAGCATCACCATCATATTCATCAAATAAAATGGCATAATTGAGGAGAAATAAATTGGCACTTTCTTCTCGATTTCGGAAATAATAAAGGTATTCTATTCCTTCTCCAGTGTGACTATGTAAATCAATGACGTAATCTGCATCGAAAGAAAGAGATTGCAGCTTGTAGCGATATTTATCAGTTAGTTGTACACTACTAGGGGCATTGATTTTATCTAAAAGACTATCGAAACTAGATTTAATTTTTTGGGAAAAGTTATATTTAATTGTACCTATATCTAAACCAATTTGAGAACGGGCAAATTCTTCTATGTCATCATGTTGTTTTTCATAATCCCAAAAAATTCTATTCCAATTTTGACTATCATAAATATTGAATCTACCCGTAGAAAAATTATGAGTTCGCTGGTTAACAGCTAAGGGATTACAAACAGGTACAAGCCAAACTTCTCCTATTATCTGAGTATTATTTAATGTCGTTAAGAAATCAATGATTTGGTAAATGACAGCATTACCAACAATTTCCGCACCGTGTAAGTTAGATTGGATATATACTTTTTTACCAGATTTAGCACCAATAAATTTATATACCTGGAGAGAAAGAAACTCCCCAGAAGCAAGTTGAAAAAGGGGAATAGTGGAAATAGTAGGAATCATCAATCAAATCCTGATCTTCGTAAAACTATTGAACAGTTTACTACTTAATTTTGATGATTGAATCGGTGTTATAGCGGTTATTGGTTGAGTGAAATACAAGAACCCCACCCCCAACCCCCTCCCCCTTCGGGTTCACCAGTCGCCTACGGTGGGAAACCCGCCTACAGCGCTGGTTCACCGCAAGCGAGGAGGGGGCTTAGAGGTTGTTTGAAAAGTATTAGATGAAACCAATAATTTCCAAGAACCTAACCCCCCAGCCCCCTTCCCTACCAGGGAAGGGGTGTTTCAAAGCCTCTCCCCGCGTCGGGGAGAGGTTTGGAGAGGGGTTTATTTATACATTAAAAACTTTTCAAACATCCTCTTATGACTGTATCTTATTCTATTATGTAAGTTAAGTTAATAATTACCCTCCTGCGAAGGTTTTCAAGTAATAGCAAAGTTATCTTAACTTTCAGTAGTTGTAGAGGAAACGATAGGAATTTTTATTTCACTTGTAAATGTATCTAATAGTTTAAATGAAAATACCACAATAGCCGTTATTGAAAATAATGTCATCGCTAACCATAAAAGATGGTTACTGTGAAAATACCAACTAGCTATAGCCATAGGTATGAAACCTCCACCAAAGGAAATGAGGGCAGAATTACGTAATGTTCGCCCTTCGGTTAAACCTCCGAAGAATCCTTCCAAGATTACGGTAACTGCAAACAACCCCTGGAATGGTAACAACCATCTGACATAGTCAGAAATGTTTTCAGTTACTTCAGTGTGGTTGGTTAATAGTCCAAATATAGTTTCTGGAAAAAGAATATATAAAATAGCAATGGGAATTGAAAGCAATAAGCTAGTGAGTAAACTAACAATTAGTAATGGTTGTAACTGCTGTAATGTACCTTGTCCCTTAAAGTTTCCTGTGAGGCTTTGGGTGGCAAATCCTACTCCTTGAACAACAAACATATTCAAAGCTGCTGCTTGAATAAGAACAGTATTTTCCGCTAATATCTCTGTTCCCATTGCCGAACTGAGTTCAGTAAAAATGGCAAAGGTAGAGACTACTGCCAAACTTCTTATTAACATATCTCTATTTAGTTTGAAGGTAGCTTTAATAGCTGACCAATTCAAGACTTTTGGGATTACACCTGATAGAATTGACCAATCAATGTGGAAGCAAACTATAATTAAACCTATAAATAATGCTACATACTGGCTAATAGCTGTAGTTAAACCAGCCCCTGTGCTAGCCCAACCCCAGCGAATAATAAATAAGTAGTCCAGCACTACATTAGTTAGGCTTTCTATTACAGATATCAGCACCACAAAAATATTAAGTTCTCGGCCAAAAAACCAACCAACTAGGACGAAGTTAAGTAAAACCGCAGGTGCGCCCCAAATACGAGCCTGAAAATAGTCAAGACCGGCATCTTTTACCTCTGTTGCACCGACTAAAAAGGTAAACCCTACTGTTTGTAAAGGGTACTGAAGAATGAGGATGAGTGTACCTATTCCGAAAGCAATCAGACCATTTCGGAGTAATACTAATAGTATGGCTTCTGGATCATCTGTTCCTACAGCTTGTGCTGTCATACCGTTGCTAGAAGAACGTAAAAAATTCAAAACTCGATATAAGTAGCTAAAAAGAATTGTGGCTAAAGAAACTCCTGCTAGGTAACGGATATCAGGTAAATGTCCCAAGTAGGCTAGGTCTATTAAACCCGACAGTGGCACAACAATACTAGAGAGAATATTCGTAAATGCCAGTCGGTAAAAGCGAGATAGGAAGTTATATTCTTCAGGGATTGTAAAATTCATCGTTCTGAATTGTTAATTTCTTGGCAATATTTTCAGTAAATTCTGGCGTTGATGAAACCAGGTATGAATTTAGGTGTAGAGACGTTCCATGGAACGTCTCTACAAGGGTTTTGAAATCATCAAAAATCATTTTCATACCTCAAATCAGCAACGCCTAAATTCTTATCTATCTAGCAACTGCTATATTGACCCTAGCTTGATGTTATAAATGCGCCAATGCCCAGACGTGGTAGGGAAATTCTGGTTCGTTATCTAGGGAATGAGAAACAGGATCATATTCGACCCATTGAGAGAAATTAGCAATGATGCATTGGCGATTTCCCCAAGAACCAGTTTGAATGTTATTTAGAGGAAATCCGCATTCATGGAGAAAGTGTTTGAGTCCAGTTTCTGTCCAGCGTGTGCAATCTATTGGGTAATTATGAAGTTTCACCAAAAAAGGGACAGAGATGAGAAAATACCCTCCTGGGTGAAGCATAGAAATAGTATTGCGACCGGCTCGATAGGGATATAATAAATGCTCAAAAACTTGTTCTGCGATAATTAAATCAAACTTTTTTGGCAAGGGTGCAGAACAAATATCATATTCTGGATAGTGGATATTTTCATACTCTTGAAACCCAAAAGTTTCCCAAGTCTTACCTGAAACTTCTAATACTCGCCATTTTGAAAACGGTAAATTCTCTAGTAGCTTTGCCGTTTCCCGGTTCATTATGACTCGACTCCAATTGATCCCCATAATTGTATTGTTCATATAAATTCTTGCTAATTTATAGCATTTTTCATGTATTTAGATCACACTCTTGATTCCTCTTTGCGCCTGGAGCAACTCTGCGCCTGGAGCGCCTCTGCGTGAGACAAAAAAATGTTGTTCATTTACCCAAGGGTAAATATGCGATCAAGTTCGTCTTCACTAAGAGCTATTAATGGCGTGAGATCAGGATTTGATAAAAAAGCTGGTCTTTCTTTGTTGGGAAGGGCGCTGTTTTCAATACTGCTATAGGTGATGACAAAGTTTCGGCGGTCCCAGGGAGAAATGTTGGCAACAGAACCATGTAATGTATCGTAATGTACAAACAAAACCGATCCTGCTAGGCCTTTCGGTGCGACAATTCCTTGCACAGATGCAAATTTGGCAATTGTTTCTGGAGCGATCGCTAATGATGAATTAGTAGTCGAAGCAGAATTTGCCGCTTCGAGTATTCCCTGTTGATGAGAACCAGGTATGTAATATACTGGTCCATTAAATTCATTGACTTCATCTAAGAAAAGGATGGCATTTCCTCCTTGTGGTGAGGGAATTCGTTCGTAATATTGTGCAAATGCAGAGTCTTGATGCCATCCCCACATTCCTCCGGTAAAAGCTGGTTTCATGACGATTTTGCTGCGAAAAACGTACAATTCACTGGCAAAAAGTTGTTGTGCAACTGCCAATAGACGAGGGTGACGGACTAAATCTCGGAAAATTCTGTTATTGAGATGAACTCCATAGAGAGTGCGTAAGGTTTTTTGATCATCTTCCAAAACACGACCAACTGCTTCATCGTCCATGACATTGGGAATTTGATCACAAATTACTGATATTTCCTCACGGCTAAAACACTCTGGAATGAACAAAAATCCTTGTTCTTCATAACTTTTTAGTGCTTCTGTTGTCAGTTTCATTTTGCTCTTAATTAGAATTTACTGAGTTAATGCAGATAATAAAATTTGTGCTATTGCAAAACATGAGAAATGCTATTCCTCTGTTTAAATTCTAAAATTTTATCTACTGCTTTTTGAGTGCCACCTGATATTATCAAAGAATCACTTAATAGATCAATGTTACTACGAATTTTTTCATCTTTGATGATCTGCTCAACAAGCGATCGCAATTTCAATGGAGCAATATTTTTCTGTTTTACCCATACTCCGATATTTAATTCTTCTACACGATTAGCTACTAAATATTGATCACCTCCTTGGGGAAATACAACCAGTGGTACTTTGTTAATTAATGCTTCCCAAGTGCTATTAGTTCCCCCATGAGTAATGAAAACACTAGCTTGTTGAAGCACTTGCATTTGAGGTACATAGTTGCTGACAATAAAATTAGGGGGAATCTTTCCCAATTCAGCAATATCTATAAATTTCCCTACAGACATTACCACCGTATACTCACTATTTGCAAAAGCTTGTAAACATTGTTGATAAAAAAAGGTTTTAGAATTATATGATGTCACTGATCCTAGTGAAATATAAATAATTGGTTTTTCTGCACTCTTTAGTAAAGGAAATTGAGGATCAACTGCTCTCTCGCTGTAGCAAGGTCCTGTAAAAATATAACTGGCATCAAAATATGAACGTTGGATCTGAAACATTTCCGATGTATAAACAATATTTAAATCACCTCGCAAATTCATAGAATTTGGTTGTAGTTGAAATACATCTTTTTTGCTAATCGCCTTTAGTGTATATTTTTGGGTTAATTGCCGCCAAAGTCGTTGATGTCGGTAAAATCTTTGTAAATGTTTAACAATATCATTAATCGGGTAGGCTGCTAATAACAATGGTAGCGGGGGCAAAAAATGAGGTGGTAAAAGAAAATTTGTATGGAAGCAAACGCTAGGTATATTAAGTAAATCAGCACAGATAGCAGCCCATAAGCATTTAGCATGAAAAATAATTAATTTAGGGCGGTTGATTTTTAAATTTTCTAATAATATTGGTACAGCATCTAAGCAATATTCTATCAACCGCGATTGCAGTGTTGGATCTGAATCTGGAGGTTTCATGCTAGGCAGTGGTTGAAATCTAGCACCTGCTGATTCGATTTTATCTCGAAATTCATCGAAGTAATAATAATCTATTTTTTCTCCTCTATCAGCGAGTTCTTGAATTAAACCTAGAGTTGTATCAATCCGGGTATAACTAGGAAGATCAAAGAAAGCAATATCTGCCATAATAGTAAGTCCTAAGTCATCAAATCAGTGTTAAATTTTGATCAGAAAAATTACTAACCTGTGGGGTTATTGATTTTATTGGCAGTGTTGAATTTTTCCACAATAACTTACAAATTTTACAATAATTTACAAATTTTATGGATAGTGATCCAAAAGTAGTGAAAAAGCCACACCTTTTCTATTACTTGTTATTTCTCTGTTGTTATGTATTGACGTACATAATTACGTTCGAGTAGTATTTTCACTTTATGAGCAGCAAAGGCTATGGTTAATGACAAGATAAATAAAGTCACTACAAAAACGCGAGCTTGATAATTTTCTGTAATCATAGCTATAGCGGCAAGAATAATTGCTGTGACAACTAAACTGTGTTTGACTCGATTACTTATCTGATGAGCGCGATTGCAAGAATTACAGATTTGAGTGTGACGGGTGAAGCGATCGCCTATGTCCAATGATTGTAGAATACCATTAAGATTGCTTGTTGCATATCCTTGATAAAACGGCAAATCAGTTCCGTATTTATCTAACCACTTGCGATATTCAATTACCAAGACATCAGAAGTTTTTAATGGCAAAAACAATTCTTTCATACTCTTGCCTAAACGTTCTATTTGCATCTGTTGTTCTCGGATAATTTCCGCATCTCCCTCCAAAAGTATATGACGAAAACAATGCTCAATCCAGACAGGTTGTAGTTTCTTGACCCAAGGAAGCACACTATTATAATTTCTAAGTAAAATCTTACACTTTCCTTTACCTGTTGGTATCGAATATAACTCCGCGCCCGCAAACAAACCTTGTTCTTTCCAAACCGCATATCTCACTAAATTGGGAGCAATAAACTCAAGAACTATCCAAGGTTCATTGGTTTGTTGATTTCTATATCTACCGCGAATTCCTTGAGATGAAACATCAATTACCTCCATTTCTAGAGCTTGTGCGTCTTCTCGCTTAAAACGTTTACCATGATGGTTAATTGGAATATGCGCTGGATCAATAACATTTTCGATAAAATATGATTGGTCATAAGGAAGGTCTAGTAAATAATCGGTTTTTATAAATTTAGGATCGTCTAATTCTGCTAAAACAGGAATCATTTTTTCATCAGCAGCTTGTGCATTTCCAGGCCACATCCAGACAATGCCTTGTTTTTCTGTCACAGCAAAAGATTTTACACAAGCATTATGGGGGATTTTACTCCCTGCTGATAACTGGGGAATATGCACACATTTTCCATTAGCACTAAACTGCCAACCGTGATATAAACATTCTAGTTTGCCATCAACAACTTGTCCTTGAGAAAGTTTAGCTGTTCGATGAGGACAAATATCTTGTAAACAACCAAATTTGCCATGAGCATCTCTGAATAATACTAATGGTTCATCATACAGAGAAAATCCATAAGGCCGCTTCTGAGGTAAATCTCGTACAAAAATAATAGGATACCAGCAATTTCTCCAGTTAAATTCTTGAGATATTTCTGGTCTAGGTAAGGCAGATACCAAAAGTTCTGGATCAGGGGAATCAGTCAGCATTTTTTTTAGAAATTTTTGTTTATTTGTCTTGGTAATTCATTAAACTATCCCCACAGAAAGCTCACAAATTTTGCTATCAATAATCAAAACCAGTGCTACTGTCATGAAAATCAGGTTTTATCAGTAATTAAACCCACTTTAAAGCCTGAGAAATAAAGTCAATATGGGGAGCTTTTTGTGCCATTCCTATCCCTACATGAGTTCCATATATACCTTCGTTAACAACTGAATTTATTGACCAATCAATTGTTTCTCCAATCTTTTTATTAGCACCAAAGGCTATTTCTGTCAGATTTAAACCTCTTTCTAAGTTGTAAGTCATATCTAATAATGCAGCAGTCTCATCTTTACCATCTATGATCAGATGAGTTATGGCATTATCTTCTATTTCTAGATATTTTTCTTGACTTAATTTCACCCTATCTGTAATATATTGTAAGGGCTGCCAATTATAATCTTTTGTTTCTTGAGTTGTAGTCTGGGTTAATATGCCATCAAAATAGAAAGTTCCATCTACAGAAAAGCTGGATTTATTTGCTTTTGTATTCACTACTGAACTTTCCCAGAACTCAGCCACAGAGTAAAACCATCCTGACTCCAGTTCCACATCAGCATTAGCTATTTCTATATTCTCACCTAGAGAGCATTTGAGCTTACTTCCTCTTGAGTCTGATAAATATAGCTCACTTTCACTTTCAGCTATTTTATCATATAAAATATCTCGAATTGCTAATGCTTGTTCAATATCACCTGATAATAGCTGATTAAAAGAATATTGAATTACAGGTAAGCTCCCATCAAATTTTACTGCTGGTAAATGTACTATGGTACTTTGAGAATCATGCCAAAGTTGTTTAAGTTTGTAATAGTAGCTATAATCTGAAAAGATTAAAAAGGCTGTTTGTTTACTCTTAAAGTCATAATCATCAAAAAAAATAGTTTTATATCCTTGCTCCTGGGAGTAAGTATGAATTTCATTACTATCAACAATAATTGGCATCTGTCTTTGCAGAAAAGCTTGATAAAACTCTAAGATGTGCATATTTGTTTAACCGACTCCAAAACTTTATTGTCTTCAAGATATCTTAGCTAAGTAGTGTGAAAACTTAATAAGTTTGGACAACAATTCTAAGAATTGTTGCCCAAGTGCTTAGACTAATTTACCAACTTGTAAATACTTACATTACTTGGTAATGTTCAGCAAATTCTTACCAGTAAATATTGCCCAAATTGCTACGGGTTTCTTTGTTAACTTGTTCAAGTTTACGTTTTTGTGTTTTCTTAGCGTTCATTTTAGTTGCTCCTTAAAATTTGCAATTTTAGCTACTAATTGGCGAGTTGTTTTTTAACTCGTTGATATCACTGTATCAGCATCAATTTGATTTAACAAGATCAATTTCCAAAATGTTTACATTTTTTAATAAATAAAGATGGATCAGGTAATTAAGGTTTAATTTGCAGTTTTTAAGTCAAAAAAACCCTTTATATTACAGTCCGCTTGCACAATACAACTATGCCAATGAATATAAATTGTATTATCCCATTATTCTAACAAGCTCTACTTTGCTTTAACTAATGTTCAGCTTATAAGCATTGATTTTAATGTTTTATTTGTTAATTATCTTCAGCATTTGTGTATGACTATTACTGGTGAATTATTAATAGAATAGGCTGATGATAAAAAGCGTATTAATCATAATATAAATATCCGGTTTTATTCGTGAAATTACTTGGATATGATCAACTCGTAGCCTGCTATCCTAGCAAAGTACCTTTATTAATGTGAGAATACCAATGGCGGATTTAAAAATAACTGCTGGAGAAAACTACAATGATTATGTAGGACCAGCAAAAGAGTACGATTTCATGGGAGCGTCTCAATTTCGGTTGCTTTGTACACTAGGTCTCCGATCTCAGCATAAATTGCTTGATTTTGGCTGTGGTTCGCTCCGTGCAGGTCGGCTTTTTCTACCTTACCTTGATGAAGGTTGTTATTACGGAGTAGAACCCAACAAGTGGTTAATCGAGGATGCTATAAAGTTCCAAGTTGGAGAGGATCTCCTTCGCATCAAGAAACCGTGTTTTAGTTATAACGATAAGTTCTCTTTAGCTGAATTTGAAACCGATTTTGATTTTATCCTCGCACAGTCCGTATTAACTCATACTAGGACTAATTTAGTAGATCTTTGTTTTCAGAACTTTGCTAAACATTTGAAACCTGATGGTCTTATCGTTGCTACTTTTATGGAGGGAGATACCGACATGGAAGGAGATGGTTGGGAATACCCTTTGTGTGTAACAATTCGACCAGCCACAATTAAAAAGTTAGCACAAGATGCCGGACTGGTAGGAATCTCTATCCCCTGGTTTCGTCCCAGACAAACTTGGTATGTTTTTGCGAAAAACCAAGACCGTCTTCCAACTCAGGCTATGTTTCCTTATCTTCATGGTGTTGTCCTATTCGATCCAATGTTTGAGAGATCAAAAGCATAAAAATTGACACAACTTTTACTGGATCTGGGTTTCTGGCTTTATTTTCCAATCCGATAGATGTAATCATTGCTTTAAACTAAAACTCTTATATAGCAAGGGTTACATCATTTCATTTAGGGAAAGTGACAGAAGAGGAGTTATTTGACAGGTTATATAGGATGGCAATTTATAGCGGTATGCACTTGAATGAGATACATCATAAGTCCCCTCCTCGCTTGCGGGGAGGGGGTTGGGGGTGGGGTTCTTGTATTTCACTCAACCAAGAACCGCTATATCGGCATTAAATAATCTTGATGCTTTGAGAAATAAAATCAATATAAGGAGACTTCTGTGCCATACCTATGCCTATGTGCGTTCCATATACTCCTTGATTCATAATGGAGTTTATCTGCCAATTCAGATTTTTTTCAATATTTTTGTTACAGCCAAATCCTATCTCAGTAAAACTCAAGTTACGTTCTAAACCATAATCCATTTCCAGTAATATGGAAGTTTCATCCCTACCATCCAAAATGAGATGAGTTATAGTATTATCTTTGATATGAATATATTTTTCTTGACTTGAATTTACCTTCTTAAGTAAATATGTCAAAGCATCCTGGTGACGTTCTCTCACTTGTGGGTTTGCACAAGCGTGAATTATGCCATCAAAAAAGAAAGTTCCATCTAGTGAAAAACTTGATTTATCACTTTTAATATTGACTATTCCGCTTTCTAGCATTTCCGAAATTGAGTAAAACCATCCTGGTTCTAAATCATCTTCAGTATTTATAACTTCTAAACTTTCTGACAATAAGCACGTTAATTTAGTCCCTCTATGATCAGATAAATATAATTCATCTTCCACTTCAGCAATTTGCTCATAAGTTTTAGCTCTTAACTCTAATACTTCTGTTAAATTACAAGAGAGAAGTTGCTCGAATGAATAAGCGATAATTTGAGGATTTATATCATATCTAACTGCTAGTAGGTGGATAATCGTACTTTTGGAGGTATGAGATAGCTGTATAAGTCGATCATGATAACTATAATCTGAAATTACAGCAAATGCTAATTTTTGACTAGCAAAATCGTAATCATCAAATAAAATAGTTTGATATCCTTGCTCCTGAAAATAATAATTAAGATCAGTGCTATCAACAAGGATAGGAATTTTTTTATTAACTAAGGAATGATGAAAACGTATGGCATTCATTGAGAAATTTGTTCCTGTTTTGATTGGTGATAAAAATTACTAAGCTTTATTTTTAAACATCCAGAGTTTCAGAGGGTGTTTGAAAAGTTTTGAATGTATAGACTGACCCCTCTCCAAACCTCTCCCCTGCAAGGGGAGAGGCTTTAAAACCCCCATTCCCTTGCAGGGAAGGGGGGTAGGGGGGTTAGGTTTTTGGAGATTACCGGTTTGATATAATACTTTTCAAACAACCTCTCAGATAACCGACTGCTTAGAGAAGTCGGGTGTTTTGTTGTTGGGAAATTATTGAAGATTCCCATATCTAACCATTCTAACTACAGTTTACTACAAAATCCTAATTATTGAATTAGTTTTGTATCACTATCTTGAGAATAAATGTCTAATTTATTTCAGATAAGGTTTTAAATTGTTCCTCACTAATACGTCCTGCTGCATATAAAGTTTCTGTAATTTCAGAAATTGTTAAAACTGCGTGTGCTTGATAACCATTTTCTCGCAATCTGTCTTTTACACCTTGCTCATGGTCCATAAATACTACAATATCATTGACATTTAATCCTGCATATTTTAACTTTTCTGCTCCTTCCATTACGCTTTTACCACTGATCAAAATATCATCAACAACGACAACAACTTCTCCAGGATTAAAATTACCTTCTATTACCTTGCGGGTTCCGTGTGCTTTTACTTCTTTGCGGGGAAAAATCATCGGGGAATTTAGATGTAATGATAATCCAGTAGCAGTAGGTAAAGAACCATAAGGAATACCGGCTATTCTATCATAAGTTAGGTCTTTAAGAATCTCTGCATAAGCAATTACTATCTGATGAAATATTTGGGGATTGGAAATGATTTTGCGGAGGTCTATATAATAGGGAAACGTAGCTCCAGAAGCTTGGACAAATTCACCAAACATGATACAACCAATGTCATAAAGTTGTAGAATTAAATCTAAAAGCGGGTGTTTATTTAACAAACAAACATCGGAAAACCAGACGGAACAAGTGGAGTTTTCTTGGGAAATTTCAGTTCTGAGATGATTAATTTCCGCCCTTAAAGATTGCAGTTGTGTAGATAGATTTTCACTTCCTAACATATCTTGAGAAACGGGAAGAAGTAACCCATCACCATTATAATTTAATCCCGCTGATAGCAAGTTTTTAAGATTACCACCTTCAGACCAAATGCTGCGGGCTAAAATTACTCTTTCTGGTGCTTCTTTGCGAATTTTCGCTAAAATATCTGGTTGAATAGTTCCTACTTCTAAACCCAGTTGTTCAGGTGTTCCCCAATTTTTTGCTTCTTTAACTACTTGTAAATAAAAAGGGGATTCCGCTGTAGGGTATTGCTGCAAAATTACTGCACCTGGATTAGAAGTTGTACACAAAATAAAAACGGCTTTATCGGGATAAACTAAAAAGGGTGCTACGTGATCTTGTCCTGCATAAGGACTCAATGTAATCGCATCAATTTGCCATTCTTCAAAAACAGTTTTAGCGAAAATTGTACTAGTATTAAGATCGCTATGTTTGGCATCTAATATAATCGGAATATGGGCAGGAATAGCTTTTAAAGTTTTTTCTAATAATTCCCATCCTGGAATACCTAAAGCTGCGTAAAATCCCAGAGTTGGTTTATAGGCACATACTAAATCACTGGTTTGGGAAATAGTAAATTCTAACCAATTCCACAGACTATCAATCATACTTTTGGGATCTGATTTCTGGGAATATCGTTCAGGGAGCATTTCTGGATTAGGATCTAGTCCTACAAATAGTAAACTCTGATTTTGAGCGATCGCCCCATTCAATTTATCGTAAAATTTCATAAGTTCTCCTAGCAATATTTTAACTTTAAGGCACTTACTAAAATACTAACTCGCTTTCTCTACTATTATATCATTAATGGTAACATGATTATCCGTATATGCGTTAATCTGAGGTAAATGTGGTCATTCCCTCCCATTCTGCCAAGATTTTAGCACTAATTCCCGGTACTTTATCTACATCTTGTAAAGAAGTAAATTTTTGCTGTTGACGGGCTATAATTATCCTTTGGGCTAACTTTTCACCCACACCAGGAAGAGTTTCTAATTCTGCTTGACTTGCTGTATTGAGATTAATTTTAGTGTTAATCGAATTTACAAAAGATGATGGTTGTTTGATTTGGGGACATTTTTTAACTTCCGCATCTATTTTAGATTTAACATTTGCTGGTAAACCGGGTTTTATTTTACCATAAAGGCGGTCAAATTCCCGTTGATAATGTACTGCTACTGTGGGATTTTCAATCACTATTAATGTTTCATCATTGCCATTATTTGCTGCTTCTGACCAATTATGTGAACCTGTAATTACGGTTTGGTTATCAATGACTGCAAATTTATCGTGTAATAAATCTCCCTTGGCTAAAATTGGGACTCCAACGGTAGAAATGGGATTTTTCCAAGGACGGTTATCAACTTCATATTTACAGTTATCACTTAAAGCAAATCCCATCATATCTAACGCTTCACTGTAGGGACGATAAGCAAATTGTGGTTCAATTAAAGCCCGAATTTGGACATTTTGATGATGACGTTCTTCTAGAATATTGGCAAGTTGTTGATCTGAAAATACAAATAATGCTAAATCTACGGTTTTCGTACTTGTAGATAAAGTTTTAGCAATTAACCCATTACTGGAATTACTCCAAGGTTCAGTGGGAGAAATTGGGGAAAAATGAATTGTAATTTTGCTATTCCCTAATGTAATTGTTTGTGGGTTACGAACAGGTTTAGTAACTCCAAATTTACTATCTGGTTTTCCTCCTACTCCGTCACCCCAGATAATATTAAACTCTTCTGTGAGTAGGGTTGCTAATTCAGAACTATCAATTTTTAATAAATTATTGGTATTCCCTAAACTACTAAGATTACTAATATCACCTGACGTATCACTAAAGGTAAAATTGGCAGAAGTAATAATTACAAAACGATGATCAACAATGACAAATTTATGGTGCATTAAACTACTACCCTTTGAACCATCAGCAGTATCATCTATCCAGGGAATCTGGGCATTTTGAACAATAGCTAAACCATCCCGTTGACTAATTTCCTCTGGTGTGATTTGATTATCTTGATTGATATCCACAAATTTCCGAAATTCTTGATATCGTTCTTGTTCTCTTTTTCCTAACTTCGCTATTTCTGCGGAAGTGAAACTACTCCACGGACGAGAATAATTACTTTCTAAAATTAACCTAATCTTTACGCCAGATTTTTGTTTTTGTGCTAATATTTGGGCAACTCTTGGTAAACGCAATTCTTGTACAGCTACATCTACAGTAGATTTAGCTTGGGAAATAGTGTCAACAATCTGCTTTTCTAAATCATCCCCTAACCGGGTTTGCTGACGATAGGTTTCTTGATATTCTGAAGATTGGGAATTATTAAAGTAAACTTGAATTAAAGGATCTTGAGGTAAAGGTGCTAAACGCTGATTTGATGATTGAACCTGTTGACAACCACCTAAAGTGAATAGCAATAAAAAGATATAAGAAAAATAGCGTATTTGTGGGAAAATAAACACAGTAATCTGATAAAAGTAAATTACAGGGATTTTAATGTATTTATATCACACCCTGAATTAATTTCTTCCTTTGCGCCTTTGCGCCTTTGCGTGAAACTCTTACCTAAAAATAGCAATACGTAATTATTATTTATTAATTTTTATGCAAGTATATCTAGATTACAGTGCAACTACTCCAACTCGTCCAGAAGCGATCGCAATTATCCAAACAATCCTAACACAACAGTGGGGTAATCCTTCCAGTTTACATGAATGGGGCAACCGTGCCGCCTTGATTTTAGAAACAGCCAGAATGCAAGTTGCAGGATTAATTAACGCAGTTCCCGAATCTATTATTTTCACGTCTGGGGGAACAGAAGCAGATAATTTAGCAATTATGGGAGTGGCGCGATGTTACACTACTCCCCAACATATGATCATTTCCAGTGTAGAACATTCCGCCATTTCTGAACCGGCGAAAATGTTAGAAAATTGGGGTTGGGAAATTACCCGTTTAGGTGTAAATCATCAAGGAAGAGTCAACCCCGAAGACTTAAAAGCAGCTTTACGACATAACACTGTTTTAGTATCTGTGATTTATGGACAAAGTGAAATAGGAACAGTTCAACCAATTGCTGAATTGGGGAAAATCACGAAAACACACGGCGCTTTATTTCACACAGACGCAGTGCAAGTTGCTGGACGTTTATCGCTAGATGTGCAGACATTACCCGTAGATTTATTGAGTCTATCCAGTCATAAAATCTATGGCGGTTTGGGTGCAGGGGCGTTATATGTGCGTCCTGGAGTGGAATTAATGCCGCTACTGGGTGGGGGTGGACAGGAGAACGGACTGCGTTCAGGGACGCAAGCAGCGCCCGCTATTGCTGGATTTGGAGTAGCTGCGGAGTTAGCAGCACAGGAATTAGAGACGGAAACAGGGAGATTGATCCTATTGCGCGATCGCCTCTTTGCCATTCTAGCAGATGTTCCCGGTTTAATACCCACAGGTGACAAAATTCATCGTTTACCCCATCATCTCAGTTTTTATTTAGAAGCAGCCGACGGGGAAAAAATCAGCGGTAAAACATTAGTAAGACAGTTAAATTTAGCCGGAATTGGTATTAGTGCTGGTGCGGCTTGCAATAGTGGAAAATTAAGCCCTAGTCCCATTTTACTAGCAATGGGATATTCTCAAAAAGCGGCTTTAGGAGGAATTAGATTAACTTTAGGAAAACAGACAACAGCAGCGGATATTGATTGGACTGGGATAGTTGTGAAACAGATTTTGCAGAGATTAATCCCAGATTGATTTTTGGGATTCGTATTGATAATATAACGAATAGGTGATAGTAAGCAATTACCAATCACCAATTACCAATTACCAATCACCAATTACCAATTACCAATTACCAATTACCAATTAAACACCTAATAATTTGTAGATAATGTTATTGACAAGAGTAAGCGCAAAAGCACCTAAAATTGCGCTCCAAATGCCAAAACGTAACCGGAAACCATCTACTAACCAAGCAGCAATACTAAAACAAGCAACAGCAATCATGAAAGTGAAGATACCAGATAATAAGTCAAAGGTGGCTAAATTTGGTATCACAAACAAAAATTTGAGAACTGGCTTCACTAATGCTGTAATAATACCTAAAACTGCGGCAGAAAAAATTGCCTTTTCAGGAGAATCAATTTCCACTCCTAAAGGTAATTTACTAATAATCCACAAACTAACAGCCGTTACTAACCAAACAATTAGCAGCGTCGTAATATCCATTACCAGAACCCCTGAAACGTGAATGTTGATATGACGATAAATTACCTGGTTGACTTGGTTTCTTGATCCAAAAATCTTCGTAGCTTAACCAATTATTTATAAATTAGCAGAATTTCTGACTAGAACTGAAATTTATTCTAGATATCTTTAGGTTTACTATAAACCACCAGATCCCCGACTTCTCTAAGAAGTCGGGGATCTGACTTTTGCACGGAATTCTTTGTCTTTTATTTACCACCGTAGAAAAAAGCAATTTCCTTTTCTTTTAAAGGTGCAAAACCAGCTTCAACCAGCTTTTGATCAAGTTCAGCTTGGGGGATATGTTTAGCACCAATCCGAACAATGCGAGAACGCATGGTATTGGATACACCGCTGCGTTGTCTGCCTGATTCTAAACCCATAACTTGTTCATATAGGTCTAATTTAACTATGGGAATAGGAGAACCATCAAAATCAATTCCCCTTGATATCGCTCTATCAATAGCATCAGCACCCGTGGTATTTTCAGTGGTCATGGTAACGTATTTTCAGAGATGTTGAAATATTTTACCAGGGAATAGGGAACAGGGACGGTTCAGCTAGAATAAATTTTTCCGCTATTTCTGCTATATAATTAACTTATCGCTTGATTAATTTACATTTAAAATAATTAAACAGCATAAAGGAGGTTTAATGATCATGCAGGCTATTTTTTGGACCATAGAAGAAGTTGCTCAAAGGGCTAAACAATTTTACGAAAATGGCATTCGTCAACAAGTGGAATGTGATGATCACATTGGCAAAATGATTGTAATTGATGCGGAAACCGGAGAATACGGAATTGATAAAACTGGTGTAGAAACTGCACTAAAGTTAAAGCAAAAGAAACCAAATGCCAGATTATTTACGATGCGGATTGGTTATGATGTTGCTGTCAGCTTTGGGGGAGCGATTGAGCGTACTGTCAAATGATTTACGGGAGATTGATCGATAGCAAAGCGATTGTGCCAGTAATTTTTCGTTTACCGACACAACGAGATTTTTCTATTAATTTTATTATTGATACTGGATTCAACGACCATCTTACCTTACCACCACAAGCCGTCAGCGCGATGAATCTGCCGTTATATTCCACTACGCTTGCTAGATTAGCCGATGGTAGGGAGACGTTGTTATCTATACATTTAGCAACAATTGTTTGGGACAATCGAGAAAAAGTAGTTCCTATTTTAGCATCTGGTTTTAAACCTTTATTGGGAACGGCTTTGATGGCAGGATATCATCTGGAGATTGATTTTGAAGAGAATGGTTTAGTTTCGTTAGAACAAATCCCACCCTTGATTTCATAGATTCAGGATGAGGGTCGATCTGCTTGCAGCAGTGCTTCACTATCGCACTTTAAGCTGTCTTGGCGATCTCTGCTAGTTTGATTAGTCCTTTAGTTGTCAAATCTTCATCAATGGCGTACCAATGAATACCATAACCAGAGGTCGAAATACGATACATTTTGCGCTCCATATCTGTTGCTTGAGCAAGTCGCTTAGATGCTTGAATAATTGGGATTTGATAAGTTTTTTCATCTACTGATAGAATCATCAACTCTCCATTAAAGTCAATATTTGATATGTTGTATTGCTTATCCATTTTGCCAATTTCTAAATGTTTGCCATTCATCTACTATTTCATCAAAGTTTTGCAAGATGATCTTCTTGACTTCCCGCGTGTCTCGTGATGACATTTGATATTGCTATAGAATTAACTTATTGCTTGATTAATTTACATTAATTTGCTATGGATTCTTCAAACCTACGCACAAAAGTTATTACAGAAATAAATCTTTTCCCAGAAGATAAATTGGCAGAATTATATCACTTTATTCATTATTTTCGATTAGGTGTAGAAATTTCTCAAGTTTCCCCCAACCCAACTATGCAGTTTGCTGGTTGTTGGCATAATATGTCAGATGAAATGTTTGCTGATTTTAATGCAGAAATAAATACACGCCGACAGCAAGCATTTTTAGGGAGAAGAAGTGATGAAGCCAGCCTTGATTGATACTAACATCTTATCGTTTTTCTTCCGTTAATATCAGAGATTTTGGAAAAATAGAAAACTTATAAATTCGAGATTGGAGTAAGTAATATTACAATATTAAGTAGATCGATTTGTGAGGAAACAAGGGAAAGGCTATCAACCACGGACAAAAACGTAGGGTGCGTTAGCGACAGCGTAACGCACCGAAAATCAGTAAATAAACATACATAAGGTGCGTTACATTTCATTAACTACAAGATCAGGCGATCGCACTAGCGGCTCTACAAAAAAAGTTATTATTTTTCTACAACTTCAAACAACCAGATTGATGTTTGGTCTTTTTGTCTAATGAAAGCATTAACCCCAAAAGGATGATTAAGGAGAGATTTATCACTAGGATCTGTCATTTTATCCCAAGTTGATTTTGCTGGCTGATTGCCATTTTGATTAATAACTCCAACATTAATTTTTTTATTCCCTTCAGTATCTAATGAAGTTGAAAACTGTAAATTTCTTTTTTCTTTACCTATTCCACAATCAACTCGATAATTAGAAGCAAAAGAAAAAGTATCACTATTAAATCTTTCAGCGACTAGTCGCAATGAACCGACATCACCGAGAGGCCATTCTAAAGATTTATTATAAACACCTACAGGTTTAAGAATACATTGAGTCTTGTTAGCTATTTCAACGATCCTTTTATAGGTTATGGTCATTGGTATTTCTATACTTTGATTAGGAAGAATTTGCGGTTGTAGATCAGATGAACTAACTTGATTATGGTCTACATAACTTATAGGTGAAGAGTTGGCACGAGTATTAAAACTACCAAAGGCAATAGTTACAGTCAACAACAAAGTAATAAAAACTTTAGCTAGAGATTTCATATCAATTAGATATCCTTAGTTAACTCAAAATGACAAATTTTTCAAAATCAGCAACTAATAAAAAAGAGGCAGGAAAAAACATACCTACCTCTTTTTAGGTCAATTAGATCAAGTTATCTCACTTCATATATCCACTGAACTTTGCCACCTTTATTGCCCATCTGCGCTCTACCAGAGAATTCACCATTTCTCACATTTTTGTCATCAGCATCTGACATGACGTCCCAACATTTTTCTGCAGGACCGTTGCCAGGGCTATTTATGTTACAGAGATTAATTTTTCTTCTTCCTACGGGAGGCCATGAAGCTCCAAGTTGGAAATATTTTCCAGTATTTCCAACTGCATAGTTAGAAGCAAAGACAAAATACCCAGCACCACTCTCTGTCCAATCTCTATATTGAGCCGTTAATGAAGGAACATTACCAAGAGCCCAATTTCCTAGACTATTGTAAGCACCCGCACGGGTAAGAGTATTTCCAGTTTTATTAATTATCACCATTTGGAATTTCTGTGTCGAGGTGACGTTCTGTAAAACTTGATCTACGGTTTGATTAACATCAATTGGAACATTGACGTTAGCGCCCACTTGAGCATGGGCATTGCCAGAAAAACCACCGAAGGCGATGGTTATAGCCAATAGAAAAGCAGCAAAAACTCTAGTTGCAGATTTCATCTTCAAAAATCCTTGATGAGTTGAATTTAATTCCGTGGTTTCTTCCCACACTATTTAGACGTTTTACTCCCCCCATTTGTGAATTTTCCGAGTTACGGACAAATTTTTTCCCAAAAAAACTGGACTAAATCGCCATAACCCTTACCCCTCTTACCTTTTAACCTTCTCCAAAATTCCCTCCACCTCCCCACGCACCGGATACAATAACTGCTGACTCAAAGCCCCTGTATAAGCCCGTCTAGCCCCCGACTTATCCCCCAAGCGAAACATCACCCTCCCTAACCAGTAATCAGCCATGGCTGGGTTAAATAACTTCAATTCCTGACATCCTTGAGCAGCTACTTTTTAAGGCTTCCAGGGCTTCCCGATGTTTACGAGCCAAAATCAACACCTGGCCATGACGCAACCAAGCATCAGCTAACTGGGGTTGTAGTTTTGTTCCCTGTTCGGAAACCTGACAACCCCGTTCAATGTCTGGGAAATTTTCCACCAATACCCGCCCCGCAGTTGTCCACATACTCCAGCATTCAGGAAAGCGCGTTAACATCTCCTCCACTATGGAAGCAAGAATCGTTTTACTCTTCTCTGGATCAGGTGCAAGGGGTAAAATTTCACACAAACCCTGATAAATTTTCCGGTCATGGGGATACAGATAATACGCTTTCCCCATCATTTCTGCCCCTTGCTGGTATTTCCCTGTGTGGAATAAACTCAGCCCATAATAATACCAACCATAAGGATAATCGGGGGATTCTGTGGTAAATTTGGCTAATACCTCCACCCCTTGCGCCCAATCCCCTCGTAGAATGTGATAGTAGGCTAAGGATTTATGGACTTCAACACTATGGGGAATTGTTCCTAGTAAGGAGGTAATCATTTTTTTAGTGATTTTCCCCTCTTCACCGGATACCATTCTCGCCAGCAAACGTTGATCAATTTGTCGTTGTATTACCCGAAAATCATCACCAGCTAGGGCTATAAGGCTGTTAAACCTCTCTTTTGCCGTTTGCATATCCCCCACCACCATCAGGGCATCATAGCTGTAAATCAGGGACATAACATCATCTGGATTAATTGCTAAAACCGGCTCTAGGCTGCGGAGAATACCCAGGGGATTTTCTACATTTTGATATACCTGTGACAAAGCCAGTCGGTGAAATACTTGATCAGGTTCTGAATTTATGGCTAAATTAAAAGCTGTGAGAGCTTTTTCATTGTCACCTTCGCAAACTGCCATCAATCCTTGTATATGATGCTGAGTTCCCGGATTTTCAGACAAAAATAGGGCTGTATCATATACTTGTAAAGCCTCTTTTTTTTGTCCCATTAACTGCAATATTTTCCCCAATTGCAGATGCACATCAAGTAGTTGAGATTCTCGCTCAATTACTTGATTATATTCGATAATGGCTTGTGACCAGTTTCCTGTTTCGTAAAGCAAATCAGCTAATTCTAATCTTTTTTTCCATCCTTGAGGATATTTTTCAATGTACTTGTTTAAAGTGATAATTTTCTGCTGTTGTCTGGCTGATTTTTCCTCTATAAATAACTGAGCATTCATCTTTATACCAGATGAATCTGTGAATTGTACCAATGATGCGGTAAGGCTTCCAGACATATTAAAGTTACTTTATAGTTAATTTCTTGCTGTTGAGTTTTTGTGGGTATTGATGATTCCTCATCATGATTCCATATTTGCTCAGATTCTAATTCTTCTACCATTGGAATCACCGTGTTTAATGGTGAGAGGGAATCAAAAGCAGTGTTATTTTCCCCCGCAAAATACTTCTTTAACTGCTGTTTTAGAATCTTTCGCGCTTTTTGAATACGTTTACGAACGTTCTCTTCAGGAATGGTGAGTTGTTTAGCAATATCTGGATAGGATTTGTTTTGACAACAACGTAAAATCAAAGGATAGCGCAATCTATCAGGTAAAGATGCAATTTTATACTTGAGATATGCCGCCATTTCCAGATTTAAAAGCCAGGATTCAGGAGGTTGTAAATTAGAAGTAAGTATTGGATGATCTGCAAATTGAATGTCGTCAATATTATCAACTTTTGCAACTTCTCGTTGACGTTTTCGATAGACATCAATGCAATAGTTATAAGTAATTTGAGCTAACCACGATTTAGGATGTTCAATGTCATTTGTAGATTGTGTCCATTGAGTCCAAGCTTTAAGCATTACCTGATTGACTACATCTTCTGTATCATGGTAATTACCGTTGAGCCATTTTAAACAACAGTTGTAAAGATAACCTTGATGTAGGTCCCATAATTGCCAAAAATCCTGACAATTATTTGGAGTTTTATCGCCAAATTGGCTTTGTTTTGGCAATATATTTCCGTTTCCCATCTCTGATGACAAAAACAAGAGTTCTTGTTTTGGCTCTACCGACATAGATGAATTACTGTTCATTCTTAACAAGATGAAGGATAATGCACTGTGTACAGTATAATTCAGGTAAGTTCAGGTATCTGTAAATTATTGTTATAATTTGTTCATTGTCATCCTACTTAATCTCAGAAGTTAGGAGTCTTAGAGGGTGTTTGAAAAGTTATGGTTGATGTATCAAATATTTTTTACCCCACCCTAACCCTCCCCTTGTAAAGGGGAGGGAACTGGATTTTTATTGTTTCCCCCCTTTACAAGGGGGGACTAAGGGGGGTAGCAATGTGATGAAAATTACGGAATACCACTTTTCAAACATCCTCTTAAATTCTTAACTACAATAAACCTTATAAAACACGAGGACATCATGACCTTTACCGCAGATCCTCCCTATACACAAACCAGCCTCCCAGATCATACTCAACTACCAGAATCTAACGGACAATTTGTGAAGAATTTTCAGGAACATCCTCAAAGCATTCTACTAACTCAATCTATCATTCCAGTATTACAAAAACTCCACGCTGATGGACAATATGCTATAGGTCAAGATAGCGGTATTTATTGGCGAATAACTGAACCACCAGAACGAGGTGCAGAAGCTCCCGATTGGTTTTATGTTCCTCATGTGCCACCATTATTAGATGGTAAAGTCCGACGTTCCTATGTGCTTTGGCAAGAATTTATTTCTCCATTAATTGCTTTAGAATTTGTATCAGGAAATGGCACAGAAGAAAGAGACAAAACACCTTGGCAGGGGAAACTTTGGATTTATGAACAAGTGATTAAACCTGCCTTTTACGGCATTTATGAAGTTAGTAAAGCCAGCGTGGAAGTATATCATCTCATGGAAGGACAATATCATTTATTGCCACCAAATCAACGAGGTCATTATCCGATTACACCTATGGGCGTAGAATTAGGTATTTGGCAAGGAACATATCAAAATATGGAGTTACCTTGGCTACGTTGGTGGGATTTAGATGGTAATTTGTTACTTGATGGTCATGAAACAGCCGAATATGAACGCCAACGGGCTGAAAATGAACGCCAACAGGCTGAATATGAACGCCAACGGGCTGAAAGTGAAAAAGAAAAAAGCGATCGTCTCATCGCCCAATTACGCGCTTTAGGAGTAGAACCAGAAGTGTAAAAAAACCCATATCTCCAATTACCAATCACTAGATTTACGAGTAATCAACCCACCCACAAATGCCCCTAAAATTGTCCCTGTCCACAGTCCCGCAGTGCTACCTTGCCAACTTGCACCCGGAGTCACTAAAGCACTACACATTTGTTTAAATCCCCAAGCTTGGTTTTGACATTTTTGGCTATGTTGCATTACGGTGATTTGTCCAGCTATTAAAGCAGTAAAAAAACCAGAGGAAAGTGCCAAAAAGGTACAAATAAGAATGCGTTTTTTGATCATATTTTTGTTTCGCGCAAAGGCGCAAAGGAGCAAAGGCGCAAAGGAAGAAATTACGCCTTTTGCTTTTTGGTTTTTATCAGCCTGTATTTCTCATGCCGGCAGCAATTCCGTTGATGGTTAATAATGCTCCTCGGAGTAATTCTCCTTTGCTATAACGAGAGTGAATTACTCCGGTTGTGGGGGCATTTTTTGATTGACGAAGGCGTTTTAATAGGGAAACTTGGATAAATCCTAAAGGCACAATTGTTCCATTTCTTAATTGTACAGAACGTTGCAATACTGGATCACCATCTAATAGTTTTTGGTGTCCAGTGATTTTTAAAACTAAATCTCTGGTCAGAAAGAATTCGCTGGAAATTTGGGCAAAAACTGTCTCAAATCGAGGTTTGTCTTCTGGGTTAGACAATTCATCAACATAGTGACGTGCCATTTCCATGTCTACTTTTGCTAATGTCATTTCGGCTTTAGAAATCACCATTTTAAAGAATGGCCATTTGAGGTAAAAATAGCGAAGTAATTTCAAATGTTGTTCTGGTTCTGCGTCTAAAAATTCTTGTAAGGCTGTGCCAATTCCATACCAAGAAGGTAATAAAAACCGAGTTTGTGTCCAACTAAATACCCAAGGAATCGCTCGCAGACTACTTAAATCTTTTTTACCAGATGGACGACGGGCTGGACGAGAACTAATTTGCAATTGGCTGATTTCTTCAATGGGGGTGACTTGGTGGAAGAAGTCAATGAAATCAGGTTGTTCATAAATTAGGTTACGATAGTGTTGACGCGACGCATGAGATAATTCTTCCATGATCTCATTCCAAGGTTCAATGTCATCAAACCCTGTTCCTAGTAAACTGGCTTGAATTACGGCTGTGGTGATAGTTTCTAGGTGATACAAAGCCAAATCTAACAAGGAATATTTAGAAGCTAAGACTTCCCCTTGTTCGGTAATTTTAATCCTGCCACTAATACTATGACCTGGTTGGGCTAAAATCGCTTCATGAGCAGGACCGCCACCACGTCCCACAGAACCGCCTCGTCCGTGGAAAATCCGCAGATTTACACCGTAACTTTCGGCGATTTTCTGAAGTGATTTTTGAGCTTTATGAATTTCCCAGTTACTGCTTAAAAAACCAGAATCTTTATTACTATCGGAATAGCCCAACATTACTTCTTGTAAGTTAGGATTTAGAGTAGAAATAGATGGAGGTGCTTGTTTTTCACTGTTATTAATTGCGGCGTAGCCACCAGCCAGCATTGCCCGATATAAAGGCAGTTCAAACAGTTCCCGCATTACGCCTCTAGAACGTTGTAAATCTTCTACTGTTTCAAATAGAGGAACGATACGAATTGTCCCCACTGCAACTACAGGATCAAATAAACTCGATTCTTTGGCTAAGAGTAAAACTTCTAGTACGTCGCTAACTTCGCGGCACATACTAATAATATAAGTTTGACAGATTTTAATGCCAAATTCTTGTTGTAGCGATCGCAAAATTCGGAAGGTTTCAATCACATCATTGGTTTTTTCCGAAAATGGTAATTCAGCGGGAATCAATGGCCGACGAGTTTGCAATTCTGAAGTTAACCAAGCGATTCTTTGTGCTTCTGATAATTCGTTGTAGGACTGGGGTAACAGTTGCAAATATTCGAGAATCTCATTGATAGCATCAGCATGACGGGATGATTCTTGACGAATATCTAATTGAGTCAGATTAAAGTCAAATATTTCCACTTGACAAATCAGATTTTCCAATTCTCGACAACTTAAACCTGTTTCTGTTAAATTGCGTTGAATTAACAACAATTCTGTTAAAAATTCCGCACCCGTTCGGTACATAGGTGCATCTTCATTGTTTGGCGTTTCCCGATTATATAAAGCCAAATTGCGATCGCGGGTATTTTCCAACCGCTTGAGAATGTAAGATAACTTCAGACGATAAGGTTCTTGGCGGAAACGCAATGCTAAATCATCATACACCCCACTTAACTGTGATTGATCCAACTCCAAAGACTCTAGCAAATCTGGTAGTACATCACTCCAGTGCATAGATACACTCAATAAAGACACTAACTCTTTAACTGACTTAATATACCGCTCTAACACCATTTTTCGTTGATAACAAGCGGTTTTCCAAGTTACTTCCGGTGTCACCGAAGGATTACCATCTCGGTCTGAACCTACCCAAGAACCAAAAGAGCAAAAATTTGTCGTTGGTGGTTGTAACCAGGGAAAAGTTTCGCCCAAAGAATATTTGAAGCGTTTGTATAGTTGCGTAATACCATCAAACAACACTTCTTGAAAGTAGTGAAGAGCATAATCTACTTCATCCAAAACCGTTGGTTTAAACTGATGTAACTCATCAGTGCGCCACCACAGGCGAATTTCTTCCAGTAATCTTTCCTTGACTTCCAAAGTTTCCCAAGGATAGCTACCAGCGCGATTTTGGGCTTCATCTAATTTTTGCAAAAGATGAACCACCTGACGCTGTTTATCCCGGATAGTATGACGGACAATTTCCGTCGGGTGTGCAGTGAAAACTAAGCGGATATCCAGTTGAGAAATTAGACGTTGAATTTGTTGGGGTGGAACATTCAACTTAAATAACAGGGGAAATAAAGCCGCGAAAGTCCCTTTTTGCGGAGTTTCCGATGTCATTAAATCACTACCTATTTCCTTAGTAATAGGCAATTCTTCTTCTCTTTGGTTCGTAGAATAAATTATACTGGGAAAAACCTCCTCATCAGTTTCTCCACTATAGCGGTTTAATTGCTGCTTTTGCTCATATTCCTGCTCAATAATATTAATCAACTGAAAATACAACGCAAAGGCACGCGCCGCACGAATCGCTTCATTGATATTCAATTGTTCAATTAATTCTACAGCCGAGGCAGCTAAGTCATTCGTGGCTTGTCCCTCTGGAGAACATAAGTCCCGCAATTGGCGCAAAAGATCCACCATTTCTTGACCGCATTCTTGACGCAGCACCGACTCCCACAATTCCTCTACTACCTGTAGACGATGACGTAAGAATAATTCTGAGTGTAGCACTGGAAAATCAATATGTTCAGCTTTCATACTTTTCATCATACTCTTAAGATACTCAAAACATCTAACCTACCTTTTTGAGCATCCAATATCAAGCTGTTAGCTTTTCTTTAGGAGCTACTCACAGGTGACTTATCTTCCTTTTAACTGCTTTTGATTCATTTTCAGTAGAGAAGAGGCAAGTAAAATAAACCGCTTCACCAAATTCCTACTAGATTATTTTAGGATAAAGTTCGCTTTCACTCAATAGCTAACAGGAGAAAAGCTATAGCAGAAGTCAGGAGTTAGGCTTCACCTAATCTGGGACACTTTTCTGAATTTTTAATTTCACCCTGCGGTACTGGCTTATATACTCAAAATGGTTGGGACATAGACTTTATATAGGGCTTGCTGAATAAAGCTAAAACCATTTATTAACAAAGGGTTTCGCGGATTTTTACCACAAAAAAGTGCCAGGTTTTGGCTAATGGTGTCTCAAAATAGGTGCATTTTTCTTTCTCAGATTTGGAAAATTGAGGATATCCAGACAGTTAAAACTGTTCCCTGTTCCCTGCCCTCACAGACAACTTTTTCAGCAAACCCTATATAAAATCACGACAAAATTAGATTTGTAGGGGTAGAGCAAGAGCTTCATTAGTGTCAACTTAAGCTCAAATCCCTACCACATCTCGTTCCTAGTCTCTGACTAGGAATGCAGTTGATGAGGCTCTGCCTCTAATATCATTGAAGGCAGAGCCTTCTAGTTCTAGAATTCATTCCCAGTCAGAGACTGGGAATGAGACGAGTTGAGTTCTTTGCGGGATAGATGTCCTAAGTCAGCTACATCTTCAAGGGTTTTCGGCGTTTCCCTTATAAAACAAATCCCTGCAACCTTGGAAGATTACAGGGATTCGTTTTTCAATTTGGTGGCGGGAAGTGGATTTGAACCACTGACCTTCGGGTTATGAGCCCGACGAGCTACCAGGCTGCTCTATCCCGCGTCGCTTGTGTCGCTTTTCTCTCGACTCCTTTAATATAGCGCGAAGTCAAAAGTTTGTCAACTACAAAAGCGATAATTCTCCAATTACTTCCAAACGCTTGTATTTCCCCAGGTTCATAAATTTCTCAGACAGACTTTGGGCAACGCTGGGAGTAATCCAACCCATTTGTTGGAGGATGTGAATAGCTACGGCATATTTGGCGCGTTTTGAGCCATCCATAACTTTAATAGCTAATCCCATGCCTTCACCAAGTCTGCCTATACACTGTACTCCTTCTGCCCCAGACTTACTAACCAGTTCACCAGGAGTGAGACGCATTAATTCTGTATCAAATTCCCCTTCACCTGCTATCATTGTGGGGTGATGGTTCATGGCGCGGACAATGCGTTCCATGTCTACGCTATTGCTGGAAGATAAAACAGCATATAGTGATGCCATTTGACTGAGTTGCATGAGATAGGTAGGTGCGCCGCAGTCATCATGGGCGGTGAGAAATTCTTCCGCTGGCATTCGCAACAATTCGGCTATTTTAGTAATAATTAACTGTTGGACTGGGTGTTTACGATCCAAATAGTTAGTTAATGGCCAATGGCGTTGCTGACAAACAGCTAACATTCCCGCGTGTTTACCAGAGCAGTTATATTCTAGAGAGCTACGCTTGTCTTTAGGGATTGGGCAGTGCAGGGAGTTGATGTCAATATCTGCCCGCCACAGAATGTTAAATACCTGTCTCACCTGTTCCATGCTGCCTTTGTGGGAACTGGTGATGATTGCTAAGTCTCGATCGCTCAAACCATAGCGTTCCATTGTGCCTGTGCTGGTGACAGCCAGGGCTTGAAATGGTTTGAGGGCAGAACGGACAAATGCGGCGGTTTCAGCGTTACCAGCAACGGAAAGTACCCGTCCCCGGTCATCACTAACTACAGCCTGGACTATATGCCGAGATTCGATAATACCTTCACGCAGCAACCGGACTTCCAGTGCTGCGGCTTGAGTTCGTTTTCCCATTGTCATGGGTTTATATCTATTTTGTGAATTGTCAGTTGTCAGTTGTCGGTTGTCGGTTGTCAGTTGTCAGTTGTTTTACCAATGACTAAGTAGTGAGACAGAATTAATTACACAATGTCATTGCGTTAGCGCTCCGTGGCGTTAGCCATATGGAACGAAGTGAAATGAAGCAATTGCCAGGGTTGTGATTGCTTCCCTTCGCTCGCAATGACTGTAAATATTTTTGTCCAATTACTTAATGACCAATGACTAATAAGTATTTACAAGAAATGCCAAACTATAGTACCAATAAGATACATTAGAGCCAAGGCGGCAAGGGTAATTTGCAAGCGTTGGAAAATGGGTTTGATTTCGTAGGTAACAATTAGGCGATCGCGGCTCATGACTTCTTGGGGTTTTGTCCAGGTTTGTCCGTCGTACCAACCAGATTCTTCATAAAATACGGTGGGACTGTAAAGGCGATCGCGCACATAGAACCAACCTAAATATAACCGTACCAATACTAGCACTACAGTTACACTAGCAGCACCAGATCCACAAAGAAGAAAATTAAAAATCTGCTTTTGGGGAGGAAAGCTGGCTGCTGCCACAGGTCCGGCTATTAACCAAGACCAAGCCCAAATCCAAAACATTTTTTTGGTGTAGTTACCCCAACTTAGGGTGCTATCTCGAAATAGCCAAGCATTTTTTAGCTCTTCGTACTCATTCAGCGGTTGTTGTTCCGTAGGAACTGGGCAATTCGCCAGGGAGGATCGCATCATATTGGTTAACCCCCAACATTATCGGAGTTTGGTAGTGGAATACGTTCCGCGTGTCCCCAGAACGCTTCTAAATTATAAAACTCCCGTTCCCTTGGCATCATGATATGGACGATAACATCACCATAATCTTGGAGTACCCAAGTTCCCTCGGCTTTTCCTTCGGTTCTGAGGGGTCGTCGTTGCCAGTCAATTTCTACTTGTCCGGCAATTGCGTCAGCGATCGCTCTTACTTGTACTTTAGAGTAACCAGTCATCATCACAAAGTAATCGGACAGGTAAGAAATTTCTGCCACATCAAGCAGGACGATTTCTACAGCCTTGCGGTCTAAAGCCGCCTCAGCAATGGTTAAAGCTAAATTTTTGCTTGTAGCTTCTGTGTCAGTTTTAGGTTTGCTCACAGCGTTTTTTGTCAATGGGAAATTCCCTCTTAAAGATTCAGTCATTAAACCTCATGTATGTTTTCATGGAAGCAAATACTTATTCAACTTGCTTACAAATATCTGAACTGCAATTGTATGAATAGGTTTTCTCTAAATAGTAACATATTCTACAGTTGATTACTTCCTGAACAAGGGGAACGGGGAAGGCGGAAAAAAAGAGACAAATTAGCTGCAAAGCCATATTTTTCTGGATTGGTGGCAACACTGCCCCTTGGAAGCGGCTGAGTTTTCCTGTTCTCTGTTGCTTCCTGTTCCCTTTCATAAAAATAAGCCCAAGCCGATTGATGACTTGGGTAAATTACATAGATAAATTTGTAAATTTAGTTTAGGAGTAGATAATCTAAACAGCCCCACTGTTTTTATTAAACAAAATGGCAATGGTTTTGAAAATTAACTTTAAATCGTAAACTAAAGTCCAATTTTGCTGATACTGTAAATCTAAACGAATCACATCTTCAAAACTCCGCACTTTAGAGCGACCGTTAACTTGCCATTCACCAGTCATGCCCGGTTTAACGTCCAAACGTTGCCATTCTGGGACTTCGTAGCGTTCTACTTCATCAGGTGTAGGTGGTCGAGTCCCGACTAAACTCATTTCCCCTTTGAGAACATTCCAAAATTGAGGTAGTTCATCGAGACTGGTACGGCGTAAAAATTTACCTACTTTAGTAATTCGGGGATCATTGTCGTTTTTAAAGAAAGCACCTTCGGCTTGGTTTTTGATTTGGGATTTTCTGGCTTCGGCATCTACACACATAGAGCGAAATTTCCAAATTGCAAACCGCTTACCCATCCAGCCACAACGGGTTTGCTGAAATAAAATCGGACCGGGATCATCAATTTGAATGGCGATCGCTATGGGAATAAATAAAACAGATGTAATTACTAATCCCACCAATGATCCTACAATATCAATAGCCCGTTTCATCCAAGATGCTACGGAGTGATGAGTTTGGGGAAGTGGATCTACTTTGCGATAATTATTTTTTCCGGCATCTGTTAAATTATCTGTTGCTATTAATGTGAGATTGTAAAGAGACTCAATGGGAAACACCTGATCTAGTCCCGTCAGATTTAAAACGGCCATGACTTGGGGTGTCACATGACGCAATGTGACTTGAATTCCCTTTTCTTGAGAATTTTTAAAGTTACTGACTAAAGAACCTAAACCACTACTGTCCATAAAAGTAGTATTTTGAAAATCAATGAAAATTTGTCCAGGTGGTACATCCGCTTGAATTAAGTTTTGGCAAGTTTGTTTAAAATTGACAGCTTCAAGTACAGTTAACCTCACTGGAACTTGCAAGATTGCTGCATCTTCTAAATAAGTCACTGAAAAATCTACTGATATGGGTTGGCTACTCATAAAACTCTGGACTTTAGTTGCCATATATAATCTAATTTTCTCAACGTTATTTTGCTTTAGAAAAACAATTAACCTTACCTTTAATCTGTCTGATGAAGCACAAGTTGGTAGATTTTTAAAGATTAGAAAAATATCACCAATAAAGCTTCACAATAACAGCAATTTATAAAGTTTTTGCTGTTGTGAATATGTCGGATCTATTTAAACTCCGTAGGTATGTATTTAGAATTTCCCCAAAGGGAAAAGAAATCGGATGTGATACAATCAAGAGCATGAAAACCCTGTGTCTAGAGATTTTTGATTTCCTCAATGTATTTTACAAAAAGTCCATATCGCTATATAACTTGTCTCTAACACTAAATTAGAGGTATTTGTAAAAATAATTGTCTTCCAAAGTACAGTTGTTAAAAAGTTAGAATGGGCAGTTTTATTAGTTGCGAAGGTGAATGATGGGATTCCGGTATTTTTGTAATCTGTGACTTTCTAAATTATAAAATATTGCAGCGATTAGATTATTTAAAAATTTTTGATGAGCGAAATAAGAAAGTTTGATAAAGTTTTAATATGGCGTGAAGAAGTCAGGAACATAAATCTATATCCTTGTGGGGTGGGCAACACCCAACCCACTGGTACCGCAGAGCGGAAGTCAAAAGTCAAAAGTCAAAACGAGTACGAGATAGGCTTTTGGGTGATTGAGAATGGTTGGTTTATTTACGCCGTTGTCTACTAGCTATGAAGATTTTACAGACCAGAATCCTCATTCCTCGATTTAGTTTTAGCTTTGTTGGCGCTCCGTTTGAGAGCAGAAAGTCTGGCTTCATATCGAGAACGCTGACGTTTACTAGGAGTGTTTTCCACCAAAGTTTTTAAGGCACTACCAAGACTTTTATAGGCGTTAGGTAAACTATAACCAAAGCGGGTTGCTAGAGCGATCGCTTTTTCGTCCGCATCCAGCAATTCTTTAACTTGTTTACCACCATTATTTTTTTGATATAATCGCCAACCGGACACGCCACAGAGCGCCATAGCTAATACTAGCAATAATCCATCTTGTACCCACAACTCACCTACAGCACCACCCAAACCAATAGCTAGTGCTGCCATTTCCCAACCATCTTTGGGAATTGTGTCATTTTGAATGCGAGCAACTTCGTGCCAAAACAGCAAATTGCGCTGATCCATTGCGAGAGCATCCCACTTTACCAAGTCAATTTGAATTTCTACTTGGTCTTTGCCAATTTCTTCACAACGAATCAGGGATGGATTAACCTCTATTGTGCCTTCAACTGTTACCCAACTTTGCAATTCTGGGGGTAACAAGCTTTTTAACCGCCGGAGTTCACTCATTTCTGCTTTAGCAGAGGAGGTTGCATAGGATGTCATAAAAATCCCGCCTTACAAAATTTCAGTATATGATCAGGTTATCACTTTGCAGTCTAGCGATTTCAGTAGTTATTCGCCTTAATCATCGGCAAAACTACCGCGTTTTTTCCGCGCTTCCATAGCTTTTTCTAGGAGTTCTAATAATCCAGGAGCTTGTTCTTGAATACTCAACAATAATCTTTCTCCTAAGTCTAGATTGCCCGGATCTTCTCCTGTTTCCATTACCTCTTGCAAACGCGGTAGGGCAATGGTATCCACAATTTGGATTAATCCGCTCAGACAACGGTTAAATTGTCTCTCGGTGAGCATGGAGTCTTCCAGGGGAAATTCGATGATAGCGCGGATTTCACCATCGGATGGATCATATTCCCATTGCAGCATTTTGGTTTCCCAGGAAATAGCCAGCATCGTCTGGAGGATAGCATCTTTATGGGGATGGTCTTTTACTTCCGCTAAAACGTGGGGTGCAAACAGCCGAAAAAATTTTCCTTCCTCGTCCAGTTGGACAACTATCAGAAAATCTTCGATATTTTCCGCTTCAACACCTGTAATAATCCGGTCTTCTTTTTCATCAATACGGTAGTCCCAACCAAGATTATCTAGATACTTGGCTATTTGTTTGAGATTTGCTGCCATAAAAGCCTCGTAAGGAACAGTACAAGAGGCTGTCACCAAATCTATTTTAACTCGCTAGGCGCATTTACTCAATTATTGCTGTAATTTCTGCCCCAACTGCATTAATACATTTGTATTGATACTGTCGGAGTTGCCTTAGATGCAAAACTTAACATAGTTGCTATTCCAGACTTTTTTCTAATATGTATCCGCACTTTGGTAAACTTAAAAACTGAAATAGCTAAGAAAACGACGCTAAGAAAAGTAATTTAAAGGGGATACTCGTGGAAAATACACTTGGGTTAGAGATTATAGAAGTAGTTGAGCAAGCGGCGATCGCTTCTTCTAAGTGGATGGGTAAGGGCGAAAAGAACATTGCTGACCAAGTAGCAGTGGAAGCGATGCGTGAACGGATGAACAAAATCCATATGCGTGGTCGCATCGTTATCGGTGAAGGTGAACGGGACGAAGCTCCTATGCTTTACATTGGCGAAGAAGTTGGTATTTGCACCAGACCTGATGCGGCAAATTTCTGTAATGTTAATGAGCTTGTAGAAATTGATATTGCTGTTGACCCTTGCGAAGGTACTAACCTAGTTGCTTATGGTCAAAATGGCTCAATGGCAGTTTTGGCAATTTCTGAAAAGGGCGGTTTATTTGCTGCTCCTGACTTCTACATGAAGAAACTCGCAGCACCAGCAGCCGCTAGAGGTCATGTTGATATCAATAAGTCTGCTACAGAAAACCTGAAAATTCTTTCTGAGTGCTTAAACCGGGCTGTGGAAGAATTGGTAGTAGTAGTGATGGATCGTCCCCGTCACAAAGAACTCATTCAAGAAATCCGCACCGCTGGCGCAAGAGTTAGACTGATTAGTGATGGTGACGTTTCTGCTGCTATCTGTTGCGCTTTCTCTGGTACTAATATTCATGCTTTGATGGGTATTGGTGCTGCACCCGAAGGTGTAATTTCTGCTGCGGCTTTACGCTGCTTGGGTGGACACTTCCAAGGACAATTAATCTATGATCCAGAAGTTGTCCAAACTGGCTTAATTGGTGAAAGCAGAGAAGGTAATCTAGCCCGTTTAAATGAAATGGGTATTACTGACGGAGACAGAGTTTATAACGCTAATGAATTAGCTTCTGGTGAAACAGTGCTATTTGCTGGTTGCGGTATTACTCCTGGAACTTTGATGGATGGTGTGCGCTTCTTCCACGGTGGTGCTAGAACCCAAAGCTTGGTTATTTCTAGTCAATCCAAAACCGCTCGGTTTGTGGATACAGTTCACTTGTGGGACGAACCTAAGAATATCCAACTGCGTTAGTAATTAAGTCAGTAGTCAGTGGTCATTAGTCCCTTGTTATTAGTGGTCTGTCAAAGTAAATTTGACCGAAAAATCTGAGATTTTGGATTTTAGATTTTGGATTGGGAATTTTCGGTACAGGTTACCCGCCCCTCCAGGGCGGAATTAATCAAAAATACTCGCTGCGTACGCTTCCCTAACACCAATCTAAAATCCTCAATGTCCACACTTGTTTGGTGGAGTTAATCCAAAATCTGTTGACAGGTTGTGAAAATCTAAAAACTTTGTGTTTTATAGTTTTTGGTCAATTTATATCCGTCAATCAGTTATTGATAGTCTACTAACAACTGACAACTGACAACTGACAACTGACAACGAACAACTGACACCTAACCAATTATCTATTTAAGAAATGAATATTGCAGTGGTGGGGTTAAGCCATAAAACGGCCCCAGTCGAAGTTAGAGAAAAATTAAGTATTCCTGAACCTCAAATCGAAAGAGCGATCGCCCAACTTCTCAGTTATCCTCATGTTGATGAAGTTGCTATTCTCAGCACTTGTAACCGCTTAGAAATTTATATTGTTAGTCAGGAAACTACCCAGGGTATTCATGAAGTGACTCAGTTCCTTTCAGAACATAGCAAGCTGCCGATTATGTCTTTACGGCATCATCTATTTATGTTGCTCCATGTTGATGCTGTCACCCATATTTTACGGGTTGCCGGTGGTTTGGATAGTCTGGTTTTGGGTGAAGGTCAAATTCTCGCTCAAGTTAAAAATACCCACAAACTGGGACAACAATTTAATGGCATCAAAACCATTTTAAATCGCTTATTTAAACAAGCTTTAACGGCGGGTAAACGGGTTCGCACCGAAACCAGTATTGGGACTGGTGCAGTTTCTATCAGTTCGGCTGCTGTGGAATTGGCACAGATGAAAGTAGAAAATTTATCTACAAATCGTGTGTCTATTCTCGGCGCTGGGAAAATGTCCCGGTTACTTGTACAACACCTAATTTCTAAAGGTGCAACTCAAATTAGTATTGTTAATCGTTCCCGCAGCAGGGCTGAAGAGTTGGCGAAGTTGTTCCCAGCACAACCTATTCAAATCCATCTCCTGCCAGAAATGATGTCAGTTATTGCCGCTAGTGACATGGTATTTACTAGCACGTCTTCAACTGAACCCATTTTAGATCGGGTGAAGTTAGAAACAGTGTTAGAACCCAGTCAAAAATTGATGATATTTGATATTTCTGTCCCCCGGAATGTGGATGCAGATGTCAATGATTTGGGCAATGTCAAGGCTTTTAATGTTGATGATTTGAAAGCAGTTGTGGCGCAAAATTATGAAAGCCGCCGCCAAATGGCACAGGAAGCTGAGAAGATTTTAGATGAAGAAGTTGAAGCTTTTGATATTTGGTGGCGGAGTTTAGAAACTGTATCTACTATTAGTTCTTTACGCAATAAAATAGAAACTATCCGCGAACAGGAATTAGAAAAGGCTTTATCTCGTTTGGGTTCAGAATTTGGCGAAAAGCATCAAGAGGTAATTGAGGCTTTGACAAGAGGAATAGTCAATAAGATTTTGCATGATCCGATGGTGCAATTACGCGCCCAGCAAGATGTGGAAGCTAGAAGACGATGTATGCAAACTCTGCAAATGTTATTTAATTTGGACGCTGAGGAACAGTTTAGCTGAAATTATCAAGAAACAGGGAAATGTTATGCCATTCCTGGGATTGTTCCCTGTTTTACTGGGGTTTTGCGTTAGCTTTTTGGGTCGCTGTTGTGCTTTTTTTCTCTTTTTATTTTAATTCTTTTAACCCTCTTACTGATCTACTTAATATTTATTAATAGGCGTTGCTGATTAAGGGTATGAATTTTAGTCTCACGTAAAGGCGCAAAGACGCACTGAGGTAAGAGTTTTAAAGATTCAATTTGGGAATTTCATACCTCGATTCAGCAACGCCTATTAATAAAATTGCTCAAACAACAATGAGAGAATCTGACCTATTCTTCCCAGCCATACTCTCTAATCTCAAAATAACGTAGTATACTGGGGTTAATCGTATTTAACCGAAAGATGAAATACCTAACCCCAGAACAAGTTTACAAACAATTTGGCTATCACCCTAAGACGACGGCAGAATGGGCTGACTTAGGGAAAATAGAATGTATTTCCCTGGGGGACACCGGAGATATCCAGAGTCAGCCTTTATCAAAACAGTTCCAACGGATAAAGAGCGGGTTCTTTACGCCCGTGTCAGCACAAAAACCCAGTTGTTAGACCTTGACACACAAATAGAATTTTTAGGCAAAACTTACCCAGGATGTCGAGTCGTCAAGGATGTTGCTAGTGGCATGAACTGGAAGCGGAAAAACTTTCTTAAATTAATGACTCAAGTTGCCCAGAATCAAATCTCTGAAATTGTCGTGGGACATAAGGACAGGTTATGCAGATTTGGTTTTGAGTTCGTTG
>NZ_LJOU01000181.1:0-4683 GCF_001672085.1 Anabaena sp. AL93
GGGTTGACAGACTACTAGGTGGAATTTGTTCAATAGGAATTAGTGATTCCATTACAGTTTTAACAATTGGTGCAGCTACAGTAGAACCATAGGCATTTTCTCCCTTTGGTTCATCCACAACTGCAAACACCACATAACGGGGAGATTCCACAGGCAAAATAGCGACAAAACTGGTAATTCTTGCACCTTTAATATATCCACCATTAGGACTAGCTTTTTGCGCTGTTCCTGTTTTGCCACCAATCCGATATCCTGAAATTCTCGCTGCTTTACCAGTACCGGAATTGACTACTGTTTCCATCATTTCCACAACCTTTTGGGTGGTTGTAGGTGAGAAAATTTGTCTTGGTTCTGGAAGAGTACGTGAATAGTGCATTCCGCCCTTGGTATCAATCAGTCCTCGGACTACATGAGGTGTGACTAATTTGCCCCCATTAGCTAATGCACCGTGTAGTTGTACCAGTTGTAATGGAGTGAGAGAAAAGCCTTGTCCAAAAGATGTGGTAGCTGGTTCAATGGCTGAAGAAATAAATTGTTCTTGACTTTTTAATTGACCACTAACTTCAAAGGGTAAATCTGTTTCAACTTTTTGTCCTAACCCTAAACGTTCTAGCCAGTTGTAGTATATGGATGGTTTTATTCGTTGAATCATTCTCACCATACCAATGTTACTAGAAGTTTGTAAAATTTCAGGAATAGTTAATCGGCGATAACCAGTTTTTTCGGCATTTTTGATTGTATGTGTGCCGATTTTAATAGAACCAGGATCTTCAAAAGTGTCATCTGGTTTGATTGCACCATTTTCGAGAGCGATCGCCACATTCACCGGCTTAAAAGTTGATCCCGGTTCATAAAGATCAGCCACAGTCCAATTTTTGAACAGAGAAATATCAGACTTAGCATATTGATTCGGATTATAGGTAGGCTGAGAAACCAAAGCCAATAAAGAACCATCCACTGCATCCATGACAATCACTGCACCCCGTTTGGCACTAAATTTAGTCATCTGTTCTTTTAAGGCTGCACGGGCTACCCGTTGCACACGACTATCAATAGTCAATTGCATTTTTAAATCATCAGAATTCAGAAATCCCTCGGTCACATAATCTGGCATCAACGACCCATTTCCCGACTTACTCATCCGCACTGTTTGTCCAGAACGTTCTAGTAACTTCTCCTGACTATATTCCACACCAGCTTGACCACGACGGTCAAGATTAACATAGCCCACGACATCCGCCACTAAATCATCTTGGGGATAAAATCGGGAGTATTTTTGAATAAACTCAAACCCATTCAAACGCAGTGATATTAACTTATCAGTAATATCTTCAGAGACCCCAGAAGCTAGTAAAATTCCACTTCGTTTACTTTGGAATGTTTTCACCAAATCGGCCTTTTCTTTGCCGATAATTGGCGCGATTTTCTCCGCGATTTCTTCCTGGGATAGCTCGAATAACTTAGGATGACTATATACAGTATAAACGGGACGATCAATAGCCAACACATTATTACCCCGATCCACTACCGGACGACGAGGCATATAAGGGCGCACATTCACCATTTGCTGATTTCGCGCCTTCTTAGTCAGCTTTTTTCCCTGAACAATTTGTAATTGATATAAATTAAATACCAAACCTACCATAGCAATCATTAACATACCCCATACAGCAAACAGTCGTAATTGAATGTTAGGTGGAGTTTCCGGTGTTTTTGGCTCAATATTTTCTGATTGAGTCTGTCTAGAAAACTTTCGTTTGCGTCTGAATTCTAAATTACGTAGATTTCTAAGTTGTGTTTTAAGTGATGACTTTAGCATGAGTCAGGAGTTCAGGAGGTAGGGGCGCAGGGCCTGCGCCCATTCAAGAGTATGGCTAACGCCACGCTGCGCTATCAGGATTTCAGGAGAAAGAAGAAAGAAGAAAAAGATTAACTAACGACGAATGACCAATGACCAATGACTAAGTAGTGAGACAGAATTAATTACACAATGTCATTGCGTTAGCGTGGCGTTAGCCATATGGAACGAAGTCAAATGAAGCAATTCCAAGGGTTGTGATTGCTTCCCTTCGCTCGCAATGACTGTAAATATTTTTGTCCAATTACTTAATAACCGATGACCGATGACCAATGACCAATTAATATCCTAATGGAGAAGGGGGTTCAGGTTGCGGTTCTGGTTGAGAAGTTGAGAATGACGACCGGGGATAATTATTAGATGTTGGTGGTAAGAAAATTGTCCCCTTAGAAGTTGGTGATACCAGTTCCGTACCGGGCTGTTCCGCTTCCTGTGCCATTTTGCTAGTTAGTGTCGCATTAGCAGTATTTAACTGTCGCTCATGACGTTGTAAGCTTTGTAGCTTACGGTAAGAATCACTCCAAATCTCTTGTGAATATACAGTCCAACCATAAACTATTAATGTTGCTACCACTAATAAAAATGCTAAAATTGACGAATAGCGATTGACCATATATATACGTAGTAACCATTCAGGCATGGCTGGAGTGTGACTCATCCTATAAGCAGCAGTATTTGATTGTCTATTAATATCAGTAGTTTGTTGTTTACCCGCGTCTAAACTTGAGGTGCGAATTGCTGTTTTATTTCGGCGAGAACCTAAGAAATTCAGCCAAGCATTTCGGGGACTAGACGATTTAACTGCGATCGCTTCACTATCTAATCGGGAGGAACTCTGGCTTTTTTTATTCAAATTTCGAGAACGTCGCTTATTCAATGACGCAGGAGAATTGCCCCAGAACCAGGTATTTTTTGCGGAAACTGCTGATTTACGTTCAAAACCCATGATTTTTCTGATAATAAATACTTTATTTTTGACTTAATTAGATTTTGCCCAAAGTTACAAAAAAAGGGAACAGGAAATATCCAAGTTTTCAATCTCTCTCTTTTCAGGGGGATTTCACCCTTCTCTTTAGCAAATTTTCAGGACAAGAATTGAGACCATTCTAACCGTTAATTACATCCTATTTGTGTTACATATAATCTACAAGTATGTTACAAAAAAGAATGGGTTGAAATATGTAATCAGAAAGTCCTTAAAAAAAATCAATAAATAAGGTATCTTATTCAACAGGCGAAAGATTTTATTGCCACAATTGGTGAAAGAGGAGTTATGAAGACAAAAATTTTTGGTTTGGCTCTAATGTTAAGTCTGGCTACCATGCTTGGAGCTTGTGACGGTGGTAGTCAACCAGCAGGTACTACCAGTTCTCCAGCAGCAACAACAGGTGGCGAACCAGCAGATACTGGTGCTACCCCCGCGGCGACCACATCTCCTGATGCGGCAACATCTCCTGCTGCGACCACATCTCCCGCAGCTACTACATCCCCTGCTGCGACCACATCTCCTGAGGCTACTCCCAAAAAACCTTAGTATAGGGTAGAGTATTAACCTCTCCTGGGTAGTTGATATCTTTAAAAATTATTTTCTACAAACCTCTACTGAGAAAGTTAAGATAGTTTGTAGATTAAGGAATAAAGATTCAACTGCCTAAGGGCGTTAAGTTGGGTAAAAAAGAGCAACATTCATCAGGTTTTGCTTCTGGGCTAGATTCAGTTCTCGCCCAGTCTGATTTTTTAATATTTGTTTTGCCAGTAACCAAAGTAATCTCAATATATGCTGTTACTGCAATTTAGTACATCTCATTATTGTCGCAAAGCCAGATTGGCATTGGGTTATAAAGGAATTAATTATCAAACCGAAAATCTCACTCCAGGGCTGCACATCTTGAGGCTAAAGTCCTTAACTGGATTGACAACATTACCCGTCCTGTTACCCCAAATTGTCGGACAACCCCAAGCTATTGGCGACTCTACGGAAATTTTTAAATTTTTAGAAAGCTATCAACCCGAACCTACCTTGTTTCTACCCAATTTAGAACAGCAAACTCAAGCTGCGATGTTAGAAGACTGGTTAGATGAAAGTATAGGCACGGCTACTAGATTTGTATATTATCAATTTCGCGCTGGTGAAGGTAAGGACATTGACCCATCACTATTTAGTCAAATGGTGATTAAAGTAGTTAGACAACAATATGGTATTAATGATACTACCGTTGAATTAGCTAAAAAAAGACTCGCTAATGCCTTGTCATTATTGTCTATGTATTGGCAAAAAGGTGATTATTTAGTGGGTAGCCGCTTGAGTATAGCTGATATTGCAGCGGCGGCTTTGTTGAGTCCTTTAGCACTAATTCCCGATTATCGTCAGGCATATCCACAGATTTTTGCACGAATTATCAATATCCACCAGTTATGTGGTGAACCATTGCCACCAGGACTTGAGGACGTAGGGGCGCAGGGACTGCGCCCAATCAGGAGTTAAGATGAAACGGATACTGCTAGTTATTTTGAGTGTTACTACTAGTATTTTAATCGGGTTTAGTGGTCATAGTAGTAAAGTCGTGATGGCATTACCACCACAAGCAGATATACCAGAGGAGATATTGCGAACAGAGATTATTCTAGCAGCGCGATCGCCCATTGATGGCAGAATCCTCACGCCCGCAGAATATGCCGAATTGCAAGCACAAATGCAAATAAGTCCACCACCACGTTTAGCCTCCGGTATCCGCGATAAAGTATTTTTGCTGCAACTACGCAAAACATTATTACAACTTTTCCCATTTTTAAGTATTTAATTAGGGAATAGGGGGTAGGGGAGG
>NZ_LJOU01000016.1:0-69059 GCF_001672085.1 Anabaena sp. AL93
GTTGAATCTATAGGAAATAATGCTTGGGTTTCTTCCTTTCCTTTTTTCTTTCTCAGTTGATTGTTTAATTCAGTTATTATCTCCAAAAATACTTGAGTATCTCTCTTTTTACTTGCCTTGGAAAAATTTGATATTTTTAAATCTATCCCTTGATTATTTAGTCTTTGAAATAAATCTCTCATACTCACTATACTTTTATCCATGACATACTGTAACCACACTGATACAAATGAAAATGTGTCCAGAACTGGATAATCTTTTTTGGGCAATGGTTTCAATATTGTTTTGACCACTTCTGGAAAATTCTTTAAGCGCATAATTTGATAATTCTTTATCTGGATTTTTTTAGATTGTATCAAATTATGGTACTTTTTTTTAATCTTTTCCTAACATTCAACACTTCTGGGTTTTTCTTCATGATTTTAAAAGTATTGAAAATGTGAATTAATGAATTACAACTCTTAATTATATGATCTCATGTTGGGTTTCCTTGCGTCAACCCAACCTACGCAAAATTGGCATTTAATAAATCTTCGATCGCACTAGTTTCAGTTGGTAATGCAGCGGTTAAAACTTCACTCCCTGATTCTGTAACTAAGACATCATCTTCAATGCGAATGCCTCGCACATCTGCAAACTGTTCTAAACGTTCCCAATTGACTAAATATTGATATTGAGAACGAGTTTTTGGATCATTTAAAATTGCCGAAACTTGATAAAATCCTGGTTCAATTGTTACTAACATTCCTGGACGTAAGGGACGATTTAATCGTAAATAACTTAAACCAAAACGGCTACTTCTGCTTCTGCCCTGATCATAACCGGCAATGTCTCCCAAATCTTCCATATCATGAACATCTAAACCTAAAAGATGTCCAATTCCGTGAGGAAAAAATAAAGCATGAAGATCCATTTTTACCAAATCTTCTGGTTTACCTTGCAAAATTCCTAAATCTACTAAACCTTCAGCAATTATAGTGGCTGCTAACAGATGAATTTCTGCATATTCTACACCAGGGGCGATGTTTTGAATACAAGCATCATGGGCAGCTAAAACAATATCATAAATGTCTTTTTGGGTTGATGAAAACTTACCAGAAACAGGCCAGGTGCGGGTAATATCAGCCGCCCAACCTGTCTGGGTTTCCGCACCCACGTCGGCTAAAAGTAAATCTCCTGGTTGCAGAGAGTGGTAATAATGATTATTGTGTAAAACTTCACCATGAACTGTAACGATGCTGGTGTAAGCAGTGGTCATGTTCTCAGCCATAATTACTGCTTCCATTGCGGCGCGGACTTCTGATTCTTGTTTAGCTGAAGATGTTGCTGCCATTCCTGCCTTGTGTGCTGTTACACTCACGACCGCTGCTTTACGTAATTCTATCAATGCTGCTGCATCATGGGTAAGCCGCAGAGAAACAATGGCTTTCGCTAGTTCTAAATCAATGCCTTCCAGTTGAGTTTTTGGTAAAATGAATCTATCTAAAAGTTGGGTTTGCTGTGTCCAAGTAGTTGCATCTTGTACTGGCAAGGTCGCCACGTCTTCTAAGTAATTTGCTAATTCTGCCATTGTTTTGGCTTCATCTGCGCCTATTTTGGCGGCAATTTCTTCACGATTTGGGGTTTCTCCATGCCAGAGGGCGCTACTGGGGTGGGGGTCATCTATAAATAGTTGTAGGTTGCCACTTTCTAGGCGAATGGCGGCATTTTGGAGAGGAATTCCGGCGAAATAAAGGAAATGGCTATTGGCGCGGTGGGGGAAGGTATTGGCGGGGAAGTTGCGGGGACTGCTACTACCTGACCAGAGAACGGCGGGTAAGTCTATGATTTCTGCGAGTTTTTGGCGACGGTGACGGAGAATTTCTGGGAGGTTTGTGTACATAGGAGAATTAGATTTTAGTCTCACGCAAAGGCGCAAAGACGCAAAGGTAAGAGTTTTAAAGGTTCAATTTGGGAATTTCATACCTCAATATGGCTACGCCACGCAGGCTATCAGCAACACTAAATTATGTGATTACTTCAAAGGAATGAATTTCTAAAACGGAACCAATCATTGCTGCTGTCATTAAGTCTTCTCGGACTTTTCCGGTAATTTTGGCTTTTTGTCCGGCTTTTAGTAAGGTTTTATCGGAACTTTTGGGGATTTCGTAGGTAACACCATCTTCGGTTACGAAAGCCCAAGCACCAAGTCCAATATTTCGACGTTCGATAGTACCAGTGGTTGTAATAGTCATTTGTTAGTTGTTAGGCAAGGGGCAAGGGGCAAGAGGCAAGAGGCAAGGGGCAAGAGATAAGGGACTTCCAATTAAAAAAATACCCAAAAATTTCTCGTGGTGCGGTCATCTTGCCCGCTAATCATCAAGGACGGGCAGGATGCCCATCCCACAAAATTGGGTAATTTATTTTTTGGTGTTCCCTAAGAGATAAGAGGCAAGAGATAAAACTTTTTTCCCAATTGCCAATTACCAATTACCAATTACCTAATTAAGTAGTTTGTCCGTCTTTTTTCAATGCTAACCGGGCTAGTCCGTAGCAAAGTAAAGCATTGACGAGGAGGAAGATTCGGGCGAGGTTACTATTTCCTAAACCCCAAACGGCTGGATCATAAATAGCGCTAACTGTGAGGAAAGCTGTTATTCCTAAAGTTGCACCAATAGCAAACCATTTCCAACTAGGATGTCCTAAAAATAAGGCTATTAACACAAAGGGAATTAGGACGCTGGCAAAAAGTGGATTTAGTGCGTCTGTTCCCTGTAAGGTGTTGCCTAATTCGGGAATGGAACTACCTAAAATTCGGAAAGGCCATTGGGGAAGATCAAAGATATAAAATCCTTTGAGGAAGAATAAACCAGAACTGCCGAAAATTAAGCCGCTAGATAGAGACCAACTCCAGGCGAAGGGGAAGTAGGTTCGTAAAAACCAAGCCAGGAGGTAAGAGCCTACTACCATGAATATTTTAGGGACTAAAGCGATCGCTCCGCCATCTATCCAAAAGCCAGGATTTAGATAGCCTGAATATTTATTATCCAATTGGGGGGTAACATGATATTGCCTAGCGATCGCTTGTAAGTCCTTCTCAATCACACTTTCTACCACATCTTCCCGAAAATCCAGCAAAATTGTCTCAAACTCACCTTTGGTTGCTAGTCCCTGAAAATTCAGAAACCCAAATATAGCAGCAGCCAGTCCAATCACAAACAAGCACAATAATATAAGTTTTTTCATCACCGCTTCTTGTCAGTTTGCTCACTACCATAACTCATATAGTAGGTAACAGGGAATAGAGAATAATTATCAAGATGGTTATTTGTCTACAAAATAGTTAAATTGCTATATTGTAAAATAGTATTTGGTGGATTTTAGAAAAAATTCTATCTTCTTACCTGTTTTCTCATGAAATTAACGACGCTCCTCTCAAAGAGGCATTACGAATTATTATGGAACGTGGTCTTTTTTGGTTGCCTTTGTTAGTTGCATTTTTCTGGTTAGCTTGGCAAGGTTCACAGGAATTTAAGAAACTTCAAGCTTATCAAATTTGGGCAGAACAATTTGAACGGGCAAAGTATGATATTTATGCAGTATTAGCTCAAAAAGGTAATGATATCACTTGGGGAAAACCAACCACAAAAGGACCCATTGAATTAGAAACTTTTTCCTTATTGGACGTTCAAGAAATCCGCTTTTTAGTGAATGATCATGTAGTAGATATAGAAAATCCTCCCCAAAAAGGTCGCAAAATCGAATTAGAGTTTTTATTAACTACTCCTAAATCAATTCGTGTCCCGTTTACAGAAGTTCCCCTAGCAGCAGAATGGGGTAAATTTTTGCAAAGGACATTGAAGAATTTACAGATAGAAATAACCTAAGGGAACACCAAAAAATAAATTACCCAATTTTGTGGGATGGGCATCCTGCCTGTCCTTGATGATTAGCAGGCAATTCGTCCCGCACCACAAGAAATTTTTGGGTATTTTTTTAATTGGAAGTCCCTAAGAGAACTCCACAGAAAAGATGAACTGCTTGCTTCCCTACGAGGGAATGGGGGTTTCAAAGCATCTCCCCGCACCTCTACCTAACCCTCTCCTAAGAGGCTATCATGTACACACAAGTTAAATTACCCCCATTAATCCCCCCGATGCTTTGGGGGGAAACCGGAAAAATTAGTTCCCTCCCCTTTACAAGGGGAGGGTTAGGGTGGGGTAATTTGAGGAATAATGGTGATTCGATAACTTGTGTGTACACCGTAGCTCCTAAGAGGAGAGGGAAAAGGAATAACATTTAATACTGGAGAGGTTTACCAGAGGGGTTTGTTTATACATTAAAAACTTTTCAAACACCCTCTAAGTATGGGCTGGGTTTCCCCGCCCCAGTTTCTATTCAGCGAAGCGAATTTTCAGATAATCATCTTCCATTTTTGCTCCTGCTGGTTGCAGTGCAGCTAAAGCTTGAGGTAATACTAAATTACGGCGATGATTGCCAATAGTAATATTTAACTCATCTCCAGTTTTACTTAATTGCACTTGGCTTTTGGGAATATTCGGTAAATAGAGTTCTAAGCTGTATTGGTTATTCTCTTGGACAACTCTGAGAGTAGTTTCTTTATAATAAACTTGAGTTGGATCTTCATCTTTGTAGAGAGTTTCTTTCAATCTTTCCAAAGCTGCCAAACCACACAATTCTTCAGAGTATAGAGGTACTTCTTTCACTGGCAAAGGTAAGAAATTATCATGAATTTCTTGACGGTATTGTTCTTGATTTTCCTTCCAGCGTTGGAAAAATGGATCTGTAACCTCTTGAGGAATAATCCGGTTAGCAATTACTAAATCTGTCGCTACATTATACAAACTCAAATAGGCATGAGCGCGAAGAGATTCTTTAATTACCATCTTTTCGGGATTGGTGACTAGACGCACAGAAGTTTGAGTATTGTCAGTTAAGACCTTTTCCAAAGCTTCAATCTGCTCATAAAACTCATAGGGTGCGTCCATTACCTCCTTATCTGGTAAAGAAAAACCAGCAATAGGTTTGAAAAAAGGTTCTACCAGTGGTCTGAGGGCAACGGAAATATTTTGAAACGGTTTGTAGAAACGACGCATATACCAACCGCCAACTTCAGGCAAGCTTAACAGCCGTAATGCTGTACCAGTAGGGGCAGAGTCAATAATTAAAACATCATATTCTCCGTCATCATAATGACGTTTCATTCTCACCAGTCCGAAAATTTCGTCCATACCCGGTAAGATTGCTAACTCTTGCGCTTGTATGCCGTCCAAACCTCTGGCTTGTAAAACTTGGGTAATGTAGCGTTTCACAGCCCCCCAATTACCTTCTAATTCTTGCAGGGCATCTAATTCTGCCCCCCACAAGTTAGGACGAACGAGACGGGCATCATGTCCTAATTCTACGTCAAAGCTATCTGCAAGGGAATGGGCGGGGTCTGTACTTAAAACTAATGTCCGATAGCCGAGTTCCGCACAACGGAGTCCAGTGGCTGCGGCAACGGAGGTTTTACCCACGCCACCTTTCCCTGTCATTAAAATTACTCGCATCAATTATTCCTTATGCCTGGATTTTATTTACATTTATTTACATTATGATGGTTTTTTCCCAGAAATGAAATGTTGCTTAATTACATCTAAGCGAGAACAGTGCCAATAATCAATATGGGAAACAATTAAACCCTCGGCATTCAGACGTAATTCACTCCAGCCAGAAACAGAAATATAGGGTTTCCAGGGTAATGGGGAATTCCAACTCATTGTCCATTCAGTTTTAATAATTTCTGACTGAGATTGGATGTTATGTAAATCTAGTTTCAGATTGAAGAAAAAAGTTTGAATGAATTTAATCATCCATTTATAAAGTTCAATTCCCCGAAACTTGAAAACAGCATCTTGAAAATAAACATTGTCGGCATAAATGCTGTAAGTTTGATTTTCAGGAAATCTAGCATAATCAGCTTTGAGGGTTTCAATAATATTCATAAATTAAGAAAAGTAGGAGTTAGGAGAAAGAAAGAAGAAGTCAGACTGATTGATTCTGACTCGGTGAACTCTTCATCACTGATTTACAAAATTACCAATTACAGTTTGTAGCTTAACTCTAGCACAATCTCTTTCTTCTACAGGTAAACAGGATAAAGCAAATTCAAACTCATCTATCTTTTCAGTTAAGGCATTGACTAATTCTTGTTTACCTTCTTGTAGGCTAAGTTCGGATTTACCTAGATCAATTTCGACGGATTCTAAAGATCCTAAAGTTCCCACAATTAAACTATTTTTGCCATTTTGTTCTAAATCAAGTTGATCTTCTAATTCAGGGCTAATCATTTTTGATTTAGTAATTTCTAAAATCTCCTCAGTTGTACACTCTAAATCAGTTTGGGCTTCTCTTAATAGCTGTGCTGCTTCTTTCAGTTTTTCATTGGCTAGTTCTTCCATAATTTTTTTCTTCTCTAAAAGTAAAGATAATTCTTTTTGAGCGTCCAATAATTCTTGTTGCTGTTCAGCGATTTTAGCGGCTTGGCTTTTGATTTGATTTTGAATTTGTGCAAGTGTCATCATCAGCATTCCTTAAAAATTAATCGAGTATTTTTTGTGCATTTTTTCTCTTGTTGTTGTTTGTTATTTATTCACAAGTTAGAGATATTTGATCATCTTTCCCTGCTCAAGAATTTGGTGCGTTAAGCTACCGCTAACACACCCTACGGATATTTTGCATCAAACCGGATGTATATATAGCAGTTCTTAGCTGAGTGAAATACAAGAACCCCAACCCCCTCCCCGCAAGCAAGGAGGGGACTTATGATGTATTTCATTTAAGTACATACCGCTATATTTGGTTTTTGCCTACTTTAGACGGATTTTGGTAGATATTGACTACCCTACGCTACTTAAATATTGCTCAGAAATCATTGAGGATTCCTAGATATACTTAAAGAAATTGACAAACAATTGCTATGTATGCCTATATTAGAGTAAAAATATTACCATAACCACTCTCACTAAAATAACTTTCGGTTATGAAAAAAGCTGTCTACTGGATAATGGGTGAAAGGGCAGGAAGAACCATAGTTGGAACTTGGAACTGGTTATGGGGAATGCCTGTAGAGTCTGGTGGTAAGGTGGCTGTGGCAGTTGCTGAAGAGTCTCTTCAGTCAATGCAGGAAGCTGTTCAGAAATTGGCGGTTGCGGTTGCGGCTCAGGAAGGGGCTTATAAAACTGCCAAGAATAAATATGAGGCAAAAATTAAAGAATTTAATACCTTAGAGCAGCAAGCTATGGTTGCTCAAAAAGGTGGTAATGAAGAAGGTGCGCGAATGGCTATGAGTAAGGCGATTCAAACGGAGCAAATCTTGCCTAAACTAGCGGAAATGGTGAAACAGGCGGAAACGGCGGTCAAGGCTTCTAAGGATAAGCTGAACCGTGAGCGCATGAAGTTAGAAAGCTACAAAGCGGATATGCAAAATATGAAGGATATGTCAGAGGTGAATGAAGCTCTGGCGATGATTGCTAAGGTCAATAATGAGTTTGATATTGGCTCTGCTAAGAGTGATTTTGAAAAGGCTAAGGGGGCTGTGGAACGTCGAAATTTACAGACGGAAGCTTTGGCGGAATTATCGGAAAATCCTGCCGAAAAAATGCAAGCTGAGATTGAAAGTATGACATTAGATGACGAAGTTGCTCGTCGTTTGCAAAGATTACAAGATTCCCAATCTAAACAATTACCAGAATAATTAGGAATTTATGAGTCAGAGAAGCGGTCCACCTCCTATTGTGTTTATTTTGCTATTTTCAGGGCTTTTGGGTGGTGGTTACTGGTGGTTTTTTATGCGTAATCCTGCCCCAAATCCGACAGCTACGCAGCCAGAAAGTAATTCCCCTGCTGGTGAGACAACTACTCCCACTACTCCCACTTCTGCGGCTTTCCCGTTACCAACGACAGTAGCCAGTGGTACGACTGTAAAGATAGACGGTTCTACGAGTATGGTGACAATTAACCAAAATCTCAGGAAGGGGTTTGAGAAACAGTTTCCTGGTACGAAGGTAGAGGCTGTGGGGAATGGGACTGATAAGGGAATTCAGGATCTATTGGCTGGTAAAGTGGATATTGCGGCGGCTTCTAGACCTTTGACAGCACAGGAGCAAGGTCAGGAATTGAAGTCTGTCACCATAACACAAGATGCGATCGCTCTGATAGTCGGTAAGGCAAATCCCTTTAATAGAGGATTAACCAGTAGTCAAATTGCAGATATATTTCAGGGAAAAATTAATAATTGGTCAGCAGTGGGTGGTCTATCTGCGACTATCCGCGTCATTAATCGTCCAGCCATTAGTGGCACACATCAAACTTTTAAAGAATTAGTCTTAAAAGGAGCTAATTTCGGGACTACACCCAACATTACGACCTTACCCCAAGATGCGACCACTCCCTTAGTTCAAGCTTTGAAAACAGATGGTATCGGCTATGCGACTTTTGCTCAAGTTGCTAATCAGCAAACCGCGCGAGTCGTGGCTATTGAAGGCTTGACTCCAGAGGCGGCTAGTTATCCCTATAAGCGATCGCTGTATTATGTCTATAAAGACCCTGCTAGTGCTGGAGTGCAAGCATTTTTAGGTTATGCTACTTCACCTCAAGGACAACAGGCTTTAACATTAGGCAACTAATCTAGGAAAAATAAGCAGTTAGATTTAGGAGTTAGCGGTTAAAATGAGTTCTGACTCCTGAATTCTGACTTTTGTATTCTATTTTATTTATACTATCTTCTGTGACTAGAACTCGTGAACCCTTAATTAGTTTGGCACTGTATCACGCCTTTAAGTGGTCGGTGGTTAGTCCCGTATTACACGCATACTTTCGGGGCAAGATTTATGGCGCAGAAAATGTCCCCCAATCTGGTGCTGTCATAGTCGTTAGTAATCATGCTAGTTATTTTGACCCTCCCATAGTTTCTAGTTGTGTCCGTCGTCCCGTCGCGTACATGGCTAAGGAAGAATTATTTAAAGTTCCTGTTTTAGCACAAGCAATTAAATTATACGGCGCGTATCCTGTCAGTCGTGGCAGTGCTGACCGCAATGCAATTCGTTCTGCTTTAGAGTATTTAGCAAATGGTTGGGCTGTGGGTGTGTTTTTAGAAGGTACACGCACGAATGATGGTCGCATTCATGACCCGAAAAGAGGTGCAGCCCTCCTCGCAGCTAAGGCCAAAGCTCCTTTTTTACCGGTAAGTTTATGGGGAAGTGAGCAGATTTTACAACCGGGTTCTTCTCTACCCCGTTCTGTACCTTTGACTATTAGAATTGGTCAGTTAATTGATGCTCCCAGTTCTACTAATAAGGAAGAGTTGGAAAGAGTTACTCAAATGTGTGCGAAGGCAATTAATGAAATGCACGATTTGGGCAGGTAAAATTTATTAGATTGTCAGAATCAGGATGTCCAGGATTTGAGGATTTGCAGGATGTGATTGTTTAATTATTGGTTATTTATTTATGATGAGGATGAAGTAAGATGAGTCTCATCTATAAACCATCAAATAGCAATCCTGTAAATCCTTTAATCTTGTAAATCCTGATTCTGACAATTATTAGTTTCTCTATAATTCAAAGCTTATGAATAATTTTATATTGTAAAATCAAAATAATAACTAAAAAAGTGGGGAATTATGTCGGAGTTACGGGAAAAATTACAGCAAAATCTTGATGAAGCCGAATGGGAGTGGTTAATTCCCCATGTCCAAAAAGATGCGGTGATTTTGGTAGCGGAGAATTTGGATTTATTAGATGTGGGAGAAGCGATCGCTAGTGATAATATTCTTTCAGTGCAACATTGGATAGATGAACAATTATTAGCCAAACCGACAATAGATCAGGTGGGAGAATGGAATCTCAACCGTGAGAAGCGATTTAATGCTCTGATTGTTGAACCTTATGTCATCATCAAAGAAATAGCCACTGTCTAAAATACAGTCATTTTGAGATTTTATTCGGGAACTGCTAACAATAAATTATCCGGGGTTGCTGAATTGAGGTATGAAATTCCCAAATTGAACCTTTAAAACTCAAACCTCAGTGCGTCTTTGCGCCTTTGCGTGAGACTAAAATTCATCCTCTTAATCAGCAACGCCAATTATCCTATTTACCAATACAGAAACGGCTGAAAATCCGATCTAAAACTGATTCTGTAACTTCTTCTCCGGTGATTTCTCCTAATGCTTGAATTGCTCCTCTTAAGTCAATTGTCCAAAAATCTAAGGGTAATTTATCGGTGATTGTCATTTGCACTTGTGCTAAGTCAATCTTCGCTTTTGTTAAAGCTGCTGCTTGTCGTTGATTAATTGCTAAATCTAGATCAGCGGCTTGAACTTTTCCTTGTTGAACTGTTTCTAAAATCGCTGTTTCTAAATTATCAATTCCTTGATTTATGGCTGCGGCTGTGACGATTTTGGATTTTGGATTTTGGATTTTAGATTGTAAAGTTTCTTGTTCTGCTGTTGAAATTAGGTCAATTTTATTAATGACTAAAATTACCGGGCGGTGTTTTACTTGTTCATAAATTTCTTGATCTGCGGGTGTCCAACCTGCGGCTGCATCTATGGTAAATAATACCAAATCAGCGTCATTAGCGGCACGATGCGATCGCTCTACACCGATTTTTTCAACTTGATCTGCTGTTTCCCGAATCCCGGCTGTATCTAGCACTTGGACAGGAATGCCGCCCACAACTAACTGTGATTCTATCACATCGCGGGTTGTTCCTGGTAAGTCGGTGACAATAGCGCGATCGCTCTGACTCCAAGCATTTAATAAACTCGATTTTCCCACGTTTGGTCGCCCAACTATCGCCACTTTTAAACCAGTTCGTAATAATTCACCTTTGTCTTTTGTGGCTAATAATTTGCTAATTTCCGCTGTCACTTGCTCAATATCTGCAATAATTCTCTGCTGATCTAAAGGTGGTAAATCCTCCTCAAAATCAATTCTGGCTTCGATTTCTGCCAAAATATCTAAACAATTAGCCCGTAATTTGCGGATAGGTTGGGCTAATTTACCTTGTAATCCAGCTAGAGCCGTTTGAGCAGCTTGAGGTGATTTTGCTCCCACCAAATCGGCGATACTTTCCGCTTGGGTTAAGTCTAATCTACCATTTAAAAACGCTCTTAATGTAAATTCTCCCGGTTGAGCTAATCTTGCGCCATTTTCCAAACATAGTTGTAATACTTGTTGTACCGCCATAATTCCCCCATGACAATGGAATTCTACCACATCTTCACGGGTAAAAGAACGGGGGGCTTTCATTATTAATAATAAAGCCTCATCAATAATTTGCTTAGTTTGGGGTTGACGAATATAACCATAAAGAATCTGATGACTTGACCAAACTTGTCGCCCTGGGGCGTAAAATAGATTGTGAGCGATCGCCATTGCCAGATCACCGGAAACCCGGACAATACCCACGCTACCCTGTTGAGGGACAACAGCAGTAGCGATCGCCGCAATAGTTCCAGTGTTAGCTAATAATTCCGACATGAACAGTTTTTCTACAAATTCAAAAACAGGCGATAAAGTGTAATATTAAACCACTAAAGTCCCATAGTATCGCAAAGTGGCATTAAAAATTAAAAATTATGTTGATTGAACTAAAAAAAGCAATTGCTCATTTAAATATCCCCGCAGATTGGGTAGGAATCAGAGCCGTAAAAACAACTTCTACAGATCATTCTGTCCGTGATGGTTTACCCCAAAGCAACGGTAAATCATTGAATATGGGAGCAATGATCGAAGTCATCGTTAATGGTTGTTTAGGTTATGCCGCTACCAACTCCTTACATATCTCCAGTTTACAAAAAGCTGCGGAAATCGCCTATAAACAAGCAATTGCAGCTAGTAAATGGTGGATATATCCAATTAGTGAAAATACCCGTCCTCAAGTCATTGGTGAATATAAATCACCATGTTTAGAACCATTTAACGCTATTACTCCCGGAGAAATCAACGATTTACTCATTCAAATTTGTCAGCAACTCAAAATTAGCGATAAAATCGTGCAAACCACAGCTACAGTCGGCACAGATCAAAAAGAAACTTGGTTTGTCAGTAGCAATGGTTCAGAAGTATATCAAAATATTTTATCTCTTAGTCATCATTTTGGGGCGATCGCTCAAGACGGTGCAATCGTCCAACAACGTAGCAACAACGGCGCTCACGCCAACTCTTATCAAGGAGGTTGGGAACTTTTTAAACAAGATAATTTATGGCATCAAGTTCAAAAAGTTGGTGAACAAACATTAGAATTATTAACAGCAGAAGAATGTCCAAATACCCAGACTAACCTAGTTTTAGCACCAGATCAAATGATGCTCCAAATTCATGAAAGTATCGGACATCCTTTAGAAATTGACCGCATTTTAGGAGACGAACGCAACTATGCCGGCGGTAGCTTTGTTACCAAAGATGATTTTGGTAAATTAGAATATGGTTCACCCCTTATGAATATCACCTTTGATCCTACAGTATCAGGTGAATTTGCCAGTTATGGTTTTGATGATACTGGTGCAGTAGCCAGCAAAGAATATGTAATTAAAAAAGGCATTTTACAACGTGGTTTAGGCAGTTTAGAAAGTCAAGCAAGAGCAGATTTACCCGGTGTTGCTTGTGCGCGAGCTTGTTCTTGGAATCGTCCCCCAATAGACAGAATGGCTAACTTAAATCTAGAACCAGGAAACGCCACCTTTGAAGAAATCATCTCAGGAATAGAACAGGGAATTTACATGGAATCTAACCGTTCTTGGTCAATAGATGATCAACGTTATAAATTTCAATTTGGTTGTGAATATGCCAAATTAATTGAAAACGGCAAACTTACCAAAACCCTGCGTAATCCTAACTATCGTGCCACCACACCAGAGTTTTGGCATAGTTTAATTCAAGTTGGAAATAACACTAATTGGCAAATTTACGGCACACCTTTCTGCGGTAAAGGAGAACCAAATCAAGCCATTTCTGTAGGACATGGTTCACCCGTTTGTGCATTTGCAAACGTCGAAGTTTTTGGTGGTGGTTAATGAATTTTCTGATTTAGGTTGTGGTGAGTTAAAGTAGGTTGGGTTAAGCGACAGCGCAACCCAACAAAAAGATTAAAGATTAATACATTATTATATTATTAATCTTGAATTAATGCTACAATCAACAAGTAACTACTTGATGCCATATCAATATAAATATCAACCTTTAGAACCCAATGAAAAAGGACATTTATGGAGTGAACAGTTAGGTTTATATTTAGGAATTCACCAAGGACTGTTAAGGTATTTTACCCCAGCAGGAGAGTTAGTTCCCACACCTGAAGAAACCGCAGAAAAAGAAGCGAGAAAATCAGAACGTTTAGCAGCAAAATTGCGGGAACTAAATATAAATCCTGATAGAATTTAATCCCGTTGCTAGGTTACTCTGTTGCTTAATCTAACAGGTTGTTTTAAACGTCTAAATTCAGATTAAGTAGGTGAACACAATAAAACCAAACTGTGTAAAGAAATGTAAAATCGCCTAAACCCTCTTCACTCTTGCCTCTTGCCTTTTGCCTTGCCATAACGACAATTTTCAACGCCAACCTACTTATGGTAAAATTAAAATATACTACTATACTTGTTACCTCTGAGAAGTATGAGCATCTACCCAGATTTTCAAGCACAAGGCTATGAGGTTATTAGAGAATTAGGACGCAACCGCGAAGGTGGTAGAATTACTTGGTTAGCAACAAATCTTAACACAAACCAACCAGAAGTAATTAAACAGTTTTGTTTTGCTCAAGCGGGTTCAAGTTGGTCTGGTTCAGAAGCCCACGCACGAGAAATACAGGTACTTAAAGGATTAAATCATCCTGGTATTCCCAGTTATTTGCAATATCTAATTATGTATTCGGCGTGGTGTGCGGCTGTATAACGTTTATTTACTGTCGAAATGAGGCTATGGCTGTGGGTGTGGGTTGGGGTGTGGGTTGCGCTATGGCTGTGGGTCGGTTGGGTATGGCTGTGGGTTGGGCTGTGACTGTGGGTGTGGGTTGGGCTGTGACTGTGGGTGTGGTTACGGCTATAAGTATGGTTATGGCTGTGACTTTGGCTGTGGACATGGCTAAAGAGGCTAAAAACTTGTTTACTAATATACTAATACTACTCATATTGAGTAGTATAGGATTGGGAATTAGTGTGGGAACGGGAATAATAATAGGCTTTAACTCATTTATTTTGTTAGCACTGACTGGAACAGGTTTAACGACACTTTTCATGCTGCTTTATCCACCCTTAAAAAGACGTAAATTAATTGCTAAATATCGTCAGTCTGAGGAATCTTTAATTAAGCCGTGAAAATATCAGTCATGTAGGTTGGGTTAAGCGACAACGCAACCCAACAAAAGATATAATAAAAATGTCTGAATCAGGATATCCAGGATTTAAGGATTTACAGAATAATGTCAGAATCAGGATATCCAGGATTAAAGGATTTACAGGATGAAGAGATTAAATATTTATTGTCTGAATCAGGATATCCAGGATTTAAGGATTTACAGGATGAAGAGATTAAATATTTTTAATGATCACCAAATTCTATTAATCTACCAATTCTGTCAATGATGATAACAAAGCCTGATAGCGTGGCGTATCCCAGGATATATGGAATTCAATTGTTTTCTGAATGAACTATCTTTGAGAAACACACAATTATTTAATTATTCAAATCATCAAAATCCAAATTCATACAAAAATCCTGTAAATCCTTTAATCCTGGATATCCTGATTCAGACAAAAATATTTAATTATTCAAATCATCAAAATCCAAATTCATACAAAAATCCTGTAAATCCTTTAATCCTGGATATCCTGATTCAGACAAAAATATTTAATTATTCAAATCATCAAAATCCAAATCCCAACAAAAATCCTGTAAATCCTTTAATCCTGGACATCCTGATTCAGACAAAAATATTTAATTATTCAAATCATCAAAATCCAAATCCCAACAAAAATCCTGTAAATCCTTTAATCCTGGACATCCTGATTCAGACAAAAATATTTAATTATTCAAATCATCAAAATCCAAATCCCAACAAAAATCCTGTAAATCCTTTAATCCTGGACATCCTGATTCAGACAAAAATATTTAATTATTCAAATCATCAAAGTCATGTAGGTTGGGTTAAGCAACAGCGCAACCCAACAAAAGAATAATATAATGTTGGGTTTTCTCAACCCAACCTACATAATGCTATAATCAACAAATAACTACTTGGTATCACATCATGATGATTACTCAAGAATTAGAATGTAAAGAAAACATCTCCCAAGATGTAATATTTCCCCCAAGTGATTTATATAGTGATGAACCAACTGTGGAAACAGAACTACATCTAGAGCAAATTATGCTCTTAATTAAATGTCTCAAATGGTTATGGAAAGATAGAAATGATTTCTATGCTGCGGGAAATCTCACCATTTACTATAGTCCTAATCAGAAAAAATCTGAATATTTCCGAGGTCCAGATTTCTTTGTTGTCTTGGGAACAGAACGCAAAACCCGGAAAAGTTGGGTTGTTTGGGAAGAAGATGGTAAATATCCTAATTTCATTTTAGAAATTCTCTCACCAACTACAGCTAATACAGATAGAGAATATAAAAAAGAACTTTATCAAAATACTTTTCGCACACCGGATTACTTTTGGTTCGACCCTTATACACTAGAATTTGCAGGTTTTCATTTAGTAGACGGAGAATATCAACCTTTAGAACAAAATCAGCAAGGACATTTGTGGAGTCGTCAGCTAGGTTTATATTTAGGAATTTATCAAGGACTATTACGGTATTTTACCCCAGCAGGAGAGCTAGTTCCCACACCTGAAGAAACCGCAGAACAGGAAACTAAAAGAGCAGAAAAAGAAGCGAGAAAATCAGAACGTTTAGCAGCAAAACTGCGGGAATTAAATATAGATCCTGATACAATTTAATCCAGTTGCTAATTTACTCTGTTGCTTAACCTGGGAGGTTGTTTTAAAAGTCTAGATTCATAATTTAAGCAGAATACTACCGAATTTATACAACAGATTAAACAAACAAAACACCCTTTAGTCATGTAGGTTCGGTTGCGCTGTCGCTTAACCCAACAAAAGAATAATATAATGTTGGGTTTTCTCAACCCAACCTACGTAATGCTATAATCAATAAATAACTACTTGGTATCATATCATGATGATTACTCAAGAATTAGAATGCAAAGAAAACATCTTCCCAGATGTAATATTTCCTCCTAGTGATTTATATAGTGATGAACCTCCCGTGGAAACAGAACTACATCTACGACAAATAATTTTACTTTTCAAATGTTTAGAATGGTTATGGAAAGGTAGAACAGATTTCTATGCTGCGGGAAATTTGACTATTTACTATAGTCCTAATCAAAAAAAATCACAATTTTTCCGAGGTCCTGATTTTTTCGTCGTCTTGGAAACTGAACGCAAAACTCGGAAAAGTTGGGTAGTGTGGGAAGAAGATGGTAAATATCCTAATTTCATTTTAGAAATTCTTTCACCAAGTACAGCTAATACTGATAGAGAATACAAAAAAGAACTTTATCAAAATACTTTCCGCACACCGGATTACTTTTGGTTTGACCCTTATACACTAGAATTTGCAGGTTTTCATTTAGTAGATAATAAATATCAACCTTTAGAACCCAATGAAAAAGGACATTTATGGAGTCAACAGTTAGGTTTATACTTAGGAATTAACCAAGGACTATTAAGGTATTTTACCCCAGCAGGAGAGTTAGTTCCTACACCGGAAGAAACCGCAGAAGAGGAGACTAAAAAAACAGCAATACAAATGCAAAGAGCCGAAATAGAAGCCCAAAGAGCAAAAATAGAAACCCAAAGAGCCGAATGGGAAGCTAGAAGAGCAGAACGTTTAGCCGCAAAATTGCGAGAATTAAATATTGATCCAGATACAATTTAAACCATGAAACTTGAAGAATTATCAACTTTAGAAAAAACTTTTAATCAACTCATCGAAACTCTGCTGAATAAAAAAGCAGAACATGAACATTTCACCGTCAGACTTAGCAGCGAAAGCAGTCAATTTACCCGCTTTAATTCTGCGAAAGTGAGACAAACAGGTTGTGTTCATGATGGTTCGATTCAATTGACCTTAATGGCTAATCAACGCAGTAGTTCTCGTCAGTTTCCCTTGACTGGAAATTGGGACGTAGATTGGGAATTAGCATCCACCGCTTTACAAGAATTACGTGATGAATTACCATTATTACCAATTGATCCTTATTTGGTTTTACCATCAGGAAATAATAGCAGTCGAGAAATTAATACTGGTAAATTATTAACTCCAGAAATATTAGTTCCCAGTATCCTCGAAACTGTGACTAATTTAGATTTTACGGGAATGTATGCTGGAGGAATTGTTATCAGAGGTTATGGTGATTCTAGCGGACAAAAACACTGGTTTGTGACTGATTCATTTAACTTAGATTATTCCTTATTTATGGCATCAGGACAAGCTGTAAAAGGAACTTTTGCCGGAAGTGAATGGAATGAAGCTGCTTATTTAGCTAAAATAAATGATGGGAAACAGCAAATAGAAATGCTATCTCGTCCAGTTAAAGAATTACCCAAAGGACAATATAAAACTTATTTTGCTCCGGCTGCGGTGGCTGAATTATTGGGTATGCTTTCCTGGGGTGCTATCAGTGAAGCTGATATTCAACAAGGTAATAGTGCTTTAGCTGCTTTATCACGTCAAGAAAAACAACTTTCCCCAAAATTCACATTAAAAGAAAATTTTCAAAGTGGTTTAGTTCCCAGATTTAATAATTTGGGAGAAATAGCTGCACCGGAATTAACATTAATTGAAAAAGGGATTTTAATTAATAGCTTAGTTAATTCTCGCACTGCGAAGGAATATAATAAACCTGCTAATGGTGCGAATGGTTCAGAAACATTACGTTCTCCAGAAATCAGCCTTGGTAATTTGGCTTTTGAGCAGATTTTACCCAGTTTAGATACAGGATTATATGTTTCTAATTTACATTATTTGAATTGGAGCGATCGCCCATCTGGCAGAATTACAGGAATGACTCGTTATGCGTGCTTTTGGGTAGAAAACGGCGAAATCATTGCCCCCATAGCCAACCTGCGCTTTGATGAAAGTCTCTATCGTTTTTGGGGTGCAGAAAATCTCGTTGATTTAACCAACTTCCAAGAATTTATTCCCGAAGTCGGAACTTACGGAAGCCGACAATTAGGAGGAAGTTTAGTTCCCGGTATGTTGGTAAACAATTTCACCTATACATTATAAACCTTCAACATTTTACCGCTTATTGGGTAGTTGGTAGCGATAGCGTCTCGTATCCCTTACGGGACAGAAGGAATTAAAGATAGCACGACCTAGCGATCGCAGCAATTCTCATTTTGAGAATGTGATATTATCCTAATAAAACCATTGCATTCAAGCTGGAGAGCCAAATGGCAAAACCAAAAAATATACCGCCAGAAATAGAAATTACTGATGAGCAAAAACAAGCTGCGGAAATGGAAATTCGGGAAAAACAGAAAGTAGTTGACTATGACACCAAAGAATACCCAGTAGAGGTACTAGTCAAGAAATATACAGAGGGATTAGAGGATGACACCAGTGAGTTGTATATACCAGACTATCAACGACACATGATTTGGGAAGAAGCTCGACAGTCAAAGTTTATTGAATCTATTATGCTAGAACTCCCAATTCCATATATCTTTGTTGCTGATTTGCGACCGAAAGATTATGATATTGATGATTTAGCTCGGCTAGAAATTGTTGATGGTACTCAACGTATTCGTACTTTACGTAGATTTATTAATAATGAGCTAAAGCTATCTGGACTAGAAAAATTGACACAACTCAATAACTTCAAATTCAAAGATTTACCCCTTGCAAGACAAAGACGCTTCAATCGAGCTAATCTTCGCATGATTGTATTGACTGATAAAGCCGATGAAGAAACACGGAGAGACTTATTTGAACGCATCAACACAGGTAGTGTGCCATTGAATGACATGGAGATACGTAGAGGTGTATCCCCTGGTCCGTTTGTTAAAATTCTTGAAGAATTAGCTAAATATCCTAAATTCGATCAACTATGCCCATTATCAGATGCTGCTAAACTTAAACGAGAACGAGAGGAATTTGTGTTACGTTTTTTTGCATATCTAAATAATTATAAGAATTTTGGTCATCGAGTTGATCTGTTTCTGGATGAATATCTAAAAGAACATAATAACAATGAAATAAACAAAGAGGAAATGAAAAATGAATTTTATAGAATGTTAGATTTTGTCGAAAAATATATACCAAATGGATTTACCAAGGGAACAGGTCATGTCAGAACACCAAGAATTAGATTTGAAGCTATTTCTGTAGGTGTTGCACTTGCTTTGAGAGAGAACAGTGATTTGGTACCAAAATCAATGAAATGGTTAGATTCACAAGAGTTTAAAACACATACTACCTCGGACTCAAGTAATTCCAAACCTAAAGTAATTGCTCGTATTGAATATGTTCGTGATCAAATTTTGAAATAATTTACTATGCAAACGGTGATTTTAGACTTCAATACCCGTGTTGAAGAGGTGAATAAATACTTCAACTTTCTGAAAGAATTAACTGCGGAAAATACTAAGTTAACAGTATTAGAAGAGAACGGAGATCAGACAATTAAGCCTATTGATCCTGAACTAGTAATAACTCTCAAAGCTAATGGTTTTTTACTTCTCTATAATTTAGTAGAATCAACTATGCGTAATGCTATAGAAGCTATTTTTGAGGAGCTAAAGAGCAGGAGAGTTTCTTTTGATTCTGTTAGAATCGAAGTTAAGAAGATAGTGCTTTATAATTTTAAGAATCGATCTCCTGATGATGTTCATTCTAGAATAACGGATATTTCTACTGATATTATTAAAGCAGGGTTTAATAGGAGAAAATTATTTTCAGGTAATGTTAATAGAGATAAAATTGCAAAAACAGCAAGGGAATATGGATTTTCTTGCCATACTGACTATACTAAAACAAAGCATGGTGAAAATTTAGATGCTGTTATGGAAAAAAGGAATGATTTAGCACATGGTAATAAATCATTTGCAAGTGTTGGTAGAACTGTGACAATTGGAGATATTGTACAGATTAAAGACGAAGTGGTAGAATATCTTAGACAGATATTGATAAACATTGAAAATTATTTAGATAACCAAGAGTATTTACATTCGGACAATAGATAAATTTGACATATTTATTGGAGATGCTCCAAAATACTCCTCCCTATAACTTCTCCCAATTTAACAGGAACAGCATTACCAATTAATCTTCCTATAGAAATAGCTGCTAAATTTTCATGAGGAGCTATGAATTGGTAATTTGCTGGAAAAGTTTGTAGTAATGCTGCTTCTCTCAATGTAATAGCTCTATCTTGTTCAGGATGTCCAAATCTACCATTACCAAAGCCAAAACATTGTGTTGTGATAGTGGGTCCAGGTTTGTCCCATTCCATGCGACCATATACACTAGAATAACTTTTACCAGTCTTTTTTGTATGACATTTAGCAATTAATTCTGGAGGCCAATCTCGCCAAGTTCCTCCAGGTTTTGAAGCCCGAATACGTTTAAGATTAAGGTTAGACAATTTGCTGCATAAATGGAGTTTATCAGTTTTAGATTGTTCACCCGCAGCTAGTGGTTCTAAATATGCAATAGTTTTTCTAACCGTTTCGTATCTTTCTTTATTATGAGTTTGTGGAATTAAATTGATTTTACCAAATTTTGAAGCAAGTAAAACTAAACGTCTTCGAGATTGAGGGATTCCGTAATTTAGACAATTAACTTCATAAGGCTCGATATAATACTTTGAATTTGCTAAATTCTCAATAAATTCCTGAAAAACTGCATGATATTTTAACTGAAGCACATTTTCCATAGAAATGATATCTGGTTCAGATTCTTTGACTAAACGGACAAAATCTTGTAAAAGTTTCCATTTAGATTGTTTGTCATTATAACGTCTTGAATAATTAGAGAATGGTTGACAAGGCGCACATCCTGCTAAGATTTTTATACTGCTTCCAGAAAAATGCTCTGCTAAATCAGAACCGCTAAGATTCTCTATATCTTGTAATATAAACTTCGCTTTGTTATTATGTTCATAAGGAAACTTACAGGCAGGATCAATATCATACCCAACTTTTACCGGAAGACCTGCTTGCTCAAATCCATGAGTTAGTCCTCCAGCACCACAAAATAAATCCACAGTAGCAATACTGACAGTCATTTCTCTCCTATTTTTGAGATATATAGCCCAACTAGTTAGACTAGCGCATTTCTCCTATTACTACAAGATGGTGGACAGTCGGCATATATTTATTTTTATGTTATCTAGTGGTGAACTAATAAAAAAGATATTGCAGACGGGAAATAAAAAATTAGCCCAAAAAGTGATCACTCCTCCTATTCTACTACGATAAGCTAAGAGGCAAGCGTGCGATCGCTCTTTAAAATCCCGGAGATTTTTACATGGTTTCTACAGAAATTCTCAATAGCTTACACACTCTCAGTCGTGCAGATAAACTGTACATCATGCAGGTTTTGATATCTGAACTAGCTCAAGAAGAAACTAACTTAATTAAACCTGATCAATCTTATCCAGTTTGGTCACCTTATGATGCCTTTGAGGCTGCAAATACCATGTTAGAAGTCTTGCAAGCAGCTAAATCTCAAAACAATGACTAATCCTGAAATATATCCTTTTATTACCGTTAATTCTGAGTTAGGTGAAGCTGGATTTCGTCCATATTTTCCGCTAAAAATAACATATCAAAAACTCTCACTACAAACTTATGCTTTATTTGACAATTCACATTGCCTATAGTTTGAAAATAAAAATATTTATATGAAACTACACTCCTTGGAAATAAAAAACTTTCGTGCTATTAACGATATCTCTTTAGATTTTACCGATTTACTTAGTCGTCCTCGACCTATAAATTTAATTGTTGGTCCTAATGGTTCTGGGAAAACTTCCATTTTAGATGCCATTCATGTTGTAGTTAAAGTCTTTGAAAATCCAAAAACTCCATCCTTAAGAGAAGGTTTAGAATATAATGTGCAACAATTAGTTAGATGTAGAGGAAATATAGCTCAAATTGCATTTGAATATTCTATTGAAAGAGATGAAGCTGAAGCTATTAATGATGTTTATTCATCACTTGAATTAGACCAAAACTTTGATTTATCAAACCCAGTTCCACCTTTAGAAAGTCCAGCAAAAGTTATTTGGTATTATCCAAATAGAAAACTAAATACAAAGAATTTATGTGATTATGATATTTCACCTGGAAATTCTATTAAAGTTTTAGGTGCAAGAGGTAGAGCTTCTCAGGCAATATCTAAAAATCGTCAAACTTCACAAATATTTGATAGAATTGGCGGAGTTTGCTATTTAGATCAAAGACGTACTGTAAGATTATTTAAGAGTTTTAATAAACAAAATCAGGAAGATCAAAATGCACATAGCGATGTTTTATTATGGTTAAATCAATATTACCGTAAAGATTTAACATGGAACGAGGAAAAATATGGTGAATCGTATTGGAAAAGAGTTCAAAGATTATTTAATAAAATTTGTTTTCCTTCAGAATTAATAGGTTTAGAGTCAGGTCCCGATTCTGATACTGTGATTCTCAAAAGAAAGAGTGTAGAATATGATTTATTACAAATGAGTTCAGGAGAACATCAAATTTTAAGAATTTTAGTTGGTTTAGCAGCAGATACCGCTAAAAATTCTATTGTTCTTATTGACGAAGTTGAACTACATTTACATCCTGCTTGGCAAAAAAGATTAATTCAAGTTTTACGAAAGGATGAATCAAATAATCAATATATTTTCACCACCCATTCTCCAACTGTGGCAGAAATGTTTTATGATTCGGAAATTATTAATTTGGGTGAGTTGGAAGAAAAATAATGAAAATAGAGAACGATTTGCCTTTCGTTATTACATATTTTACAGTATTTTTCATCCTGTAAATCCTTAAATCCTGGAAATCCTGATATGGCTTGCGCCACGCTTCGCTATCAGACAAAAAGTCAAAAAGTCCCTATCAACTAGAACCCGTGTATGTAATCATTGTGGGTTCAAGATAGAGACTTAAAAATGAGATTGTCAAAGACTACTCAAAAATCTAACCTAACAACTCAATGTTAGAAAAGATGAAATCTTGAATAGAAATACGTTCTGCGATTTCCGTGCGGATTTCCCGACGGTTGAGAATGTAGTAATTTCCTACCTTTTCATATTCATCAGTAAAATCGCTTTTACCGCCCTTTTGAGCGCCAGTTTCGGGGTCATGATAAACAGAATTGTAGGTGTGAGAAAGATATCCTTCTCCAGTATCGTGACTGCTGAAAGTGTCAATAGTCACAAAAGTACCGTGAATTAAACGGTGAACGTGGCAAACTTCATTGTTACGCACTTTGTACTTATCTCCTTCCGACTTTCCACCAACAAAAAGTTCTACTGCACCGGTTGCGTCAGTGCTACCATATCTAAAAGTATTTGCGCCGTGAGTTTGTTCAAACGCCCGACGGACGCGGTGAACGGCGATTTCCCAAGCTTGTCCGTGAATGGCTTTTTTAGCAGCTTCGTCTTCCACATTCAGAACTTCTGCCTTCATATTGGCATCAATCCGCACTTGACCTTTGATCACTTGGTCATCATACTTATAAGTAATATCTGCGGTATAGCCAGGGAAATTTTCATCCCAAGTATAACGGTTTTGATAGGCAGCCTGAAAAAGTTCTTGGGCTGAGATTTGAGTAACTGTCATCGTGCTTGTCCTCTGGTTACAAGTTAAAATAGCTTTTTATCGTTGCTGGTATTAGCATAGAGGTAATTATCGAGGTTCGCATAGACCCCAAATGGGTACACTTATGGCTAAAACTCTCCACGCCATTTTCCAAGCGATCGCCAATGTCCAAAATGAGCAAGAATTAAAACTAGCTCTCATGGATACCATTGGCGACCATTTTGCAGTACAACATTGGGGTATTGATCTCCTAGATGACCAATTAAATACTCAAATTGAAATTCCCGAAATTCCTGCTGTCTGCTTAGAAGCTAACCCCATTGGGCGTTATGTTGTCGAACGTCACGCCCCCACCCATGAGCAATTAATTTTATCCCCAGAAGACTGGAAAAACTATTGCACTCGTCACGAACACGTGATGACTGGTCCGATAGTTTGTAATGGTCAATTAGTGGGGACTTTAAATTTTGCTCGTGACCCCGGAAGTCAGCCCTTTGATAGTAATGATTTAGCTGATTTAAGTGCAGTTTGTTTACATTTATCAGCAAAAATGGCCACACTCCAAGCACAACCAAAAACCTTTGCATCTGCTGGTAATTGTCCCCTGACAGCGCGGGAATTAGAAATTGCCAGATTAGTAGCCCAAGGTTTAACTAATGGGGAAATAGCCGTTAAATTATGGATTACTCAAAATTCTGTCAAGCAAGCTTTAAAAAGGATGTTCCGTAAATTAGACGTTTCCACTCGTGCGGAAATGGTAGCAAAACTACAAGATAGATTAGTTTCCTCATAGCTATAAAAAAATGATAGAGCATAGATCCCCGATTTCTTTAAGAAATCGGGGATCTGAGTATTCAAATATATTACTCTTTGGATACAGTTAATATCAAAATCTTTTGTTAATGTATAAACAAATACGATTATATTCTGATAATTGTCGGTTGGTTTCAGCGACAGCAACCCAACCAAGGTTTAAAATGTTGGGTTTCCCGGCATTAACCCAAACTACGGAATTATTATGCACAAATTATTAACTGGAGCTTTGAGTACAGAAAAATTGACAGTAAAAATCCCCAACTTACCTCTATCACTAGCAGGATTAAAGCTGGTACAAATGTCAGATTTTCACTATGATAATGGTCTATTATCAGAAAAAATGTTAACAGAAGCAATTGCCGTTAGTAATGCCGCAAAACCAGATTTAGTTATTTTAACTGGCGACTACGTTAACACAATCGCTAAACCAATTCACCAACTAGCATCACGACTAAAAAATCTAGAAAGTCGCTATGGTGTCTATGCTATCCTTGGCAATCATGATATTTATTATCCTAGTTCAAAATTAGAAATTACAAATGCTTTAACAAATGTGGGGATTAATGTACTTTGGAATCAAATTGCTTACCCCTTGGGAGAAAAATTACCTTTAGTGGGATTAGCGGATTTTTATTCACGAGAATTTAATCCAGAAGCAATTATGAATCAACTCGATTCGACTACACCTCGGATTGTCTTATCTCATCACCCAGATACAGCCGAAATCCTGAAAAAATGGCGAGTAGATTTACAATTATCTGGTCATAGTCATGGTGGACAAATCGTAATTCCTGGTCTGGGACCCGCCATGATTTACTATGCAAAAATAGTCAAAAAAATCCCCAAAAAAATTCTTCGTAAATTACCATTTTTACGGAAAACCCATTCTATATTACGCCACTGGCAATGGTCACAGGGTTTACATCAAGTGGGAAATAATCAATTATATGTAAATCGAGGCTTAGGAACTTATTTCCCCGGACGGTTATTTTGTCCACCAGAGGTTACTATTATTACCTTAGAAGTCTCCCCGTAAATATAGAATATTTAACCGCAGATAAACGCAGATAAACGCAGATGAAGACGGATGAATAATTTCTTCCTTTGCTTCTTTGCCCCTACCCTGTGGGATCTCTCAGCGAGATTGCGCGAAACAAAAACAGGCGTTGGTGAATGAAAGTATGAGTTAGTCTCACGCAAAGGCGCCAAGGCGCAAAGGCGCAAAGATTAAGAGTTTCAGAAAGGGAATTTTTGATTTTCATACCTCAATTCAGCAATACCCAAAAACAATATAGTAGAATAGAAAATTAGCATCAAATTGTGATTTCTTATGTCTGCTACGCCGTTTGTATCTCAGCTAGATTCTCCTAACTCCACTAAATCTGAACTTCTTCCCCCTCTCCTTGGTGCTTCCGTGACGGAGTTAACTGCTTGGGTACAGCAGCAGGGACAACCCGGTTATCGGGGTAAGCAATTGCATGATTGGATCTATAATAAGAGTGTGCGATCGCTCGCTGATATTTCTGTATTTCCGAAAAATTGGCGTTTGGAAGTTGCAGATATTCCCATAGGTCGTTCTTCTCTACATTACCGTTCTGTTGCCCCCGATGATACCGTCAAATATCTCCTCAAATTAGCTGACGGGGAAATTGTGGAAACAGTGGGTATTCCCAGCGATAAACGGTTAACAGTCTGCGTTTCTACTCAAGTCGGCTGTCCAATGGCTTGTGATTTCTGTGCGACTGGGAAAGGTGGCTATAAGCGTAATCTTACCCGTGCGGAAATTGTTGATCAAGTCCTGACTGTCCAAGAAGATTTTCAAGAACGGGTGAGTAATGTGGTATTCATGGGCATGGGTGAACCATTGTTGAATACGGAAAATGTGATTTCAGCGATTAAATCTATTAATCAAGATATGGGAATTGGGGCGCGATCGCTTACACTATCTACTGTAGGCATCCGCGATCGCATTTTGCAAGTCGCTGCACACCAACTGCAAATTACCCTCGCTGTCAGCCTCCACGCACCCAACCAAGCATTACGGGAACAACTCATTCCCAGTGCTAAACCCTACCCCATAGAAGACTTACTTGCAGAATGTCGAGAATACGTAGAAATAACTGGACGCAGAGTTACCTTTGAATACATACTTCTCGCTGGAGTCAACGACTTACCCGAACACGCCTTAGAACTATCAAAACGTCTGCGAGGATTTCAAAGTCACGTTAACTTAATCCCCTACAATCCCATAGAAGAAGTAGATTACAAAAGACCAACCCGCGACCGAATCGAAGCCTTTGTCAACGTTCTTCAACAACAAAATACCGCCGTCAGTGTCCGTTATTCTCGCGGTTTAGAAGCCGATGCTGCTTGTGGACAATTAAGAACAACAAAAAGGTAATTTGTCAATAAAATTGTCAATTATTTCCTAGCATAAATTCCTGGTGCATAAGCCTCAATCACCTTACCCGTGCGAGTGCAAGTGATCATCAAATAATCGCAACTAGGACATTGTGTTCTGGTAACTTGACTATCAGCAATATAGTGACGTTCAGCCGCACTACCGCAATTTGGGCAATGAATCTTTTGTGATGCTTGCATTTTAAAACCCCTGAAATTAATAACTTTTGAGAAAAAGCGAAAAAACTGTTTAATTATTGTGAATGTAAAAAAGTTGATATCTTTGGTCATTATCTTAAACTTGATAGTTTTTATCATCATGCCTCAGATATATAAATTTACTTTAGATCTAACTTTTCTTAGATTAGCCGTGATCCCTATGGTGTAATCCTTGAGACAGTCCTGTTTATTTTTTGGGAAAAAATAGGTTATTTTTCCATTCAAGCGTTACTAGATAGGAAAAACTGTAATCAAAGTCACAAAATCAATAGTTTTATATTTAATTAATATTTGCATAAACAAGACACCCCTCCCACAGTCATACAATTATTGTGAGCTAAGTTTCTAGCCCGTCCATTTAGTATTTATAGTGACATACTAGGAAAATAGGCGTTGCTGAACTCAGGTATGAAATTCCCAAATTAAACCTTTAAAACTCTGAACTTTGCGTCTTTGCGCCTTTGCGTGAGACTAAAATTCATACCCTTAATCAGCAACACCGGAAAATATATTAAGTAGGTGGGCGGAGGAAAATCAAAATATATAAATCGCTCAATTTTCCAGACTTGATATTACTTCTAACTTCTTCTAAATCCTCCTGATAGCGCAGCGTGGCGTTAGCCATACTCCTGAATGGGCGCAGGCCCTGCGCCCCTACCTCCTGATAGCGTTTACGTAGTGTGCCGAAGGCATAGCCGTTAGCCATACTTCTAGCCCTCACAGATAACTTTTATGGCTTACGCCACGCTACGCTATCAGCAAACCTTAACGGAACACCAAAAAATAAATTACCCAATTTTGTGGGATGGGCATCCTGCCCGTCCTTGATGATTAGCCGGCTTTTCGTCCCGCACCACAAGAAATTTTTGGGTATTTTTTTAATTGGAAGTCCCTTATTGTGTTCACCTACTTAGTCCGTTTCAACGGACTTGAGCTATGAGACAGGGAATTTATTCCCTGGCGGTTGTGGAAGGCAACAGATAAGCCGTTTTCAGTATAATTGTATCCACCTGCTTAACCATGAATAAAAAAGTAAGTAGTCATCCCAAAAGCCACCACTATCACAAATTTCCTCACCAAATTAGGTTCTAGTCTGCGGGCAAAATGAGCGCATAAATAACCACCCAGAGAACCACCAACCGCCATTATAATAACTTGATGCCAAGCAATCAAATTAGCGAACATAAAGGGAATAATAGCCACACCATTAATGCAACTACCTAATAAAGTTTTAAAAGCATTAATAGAGTGAATATTTTTAATCCCTAAAAAGGTTAAAGTTGCCAACATTAAAATGCCTACACCCGCACCAAAAAAACCACCATATATAGAGATTGCTAATTGAGAAATTAGGAGAATCAATAAAGGTGGCGGTGCAGAAATATCATTTTTACTCTGAAGTTGCAGCCAGTTTTTTAGAGATTCACTGAATGTAAATATTAATGTTGCTGATAGTAATAAATAGGGCAGCATCTTTTTAAACACATCCGGTGATGTATATAACAAAGCCACTGAACCAATCACACCACCAACTAAACTTGTGCCGGCTAGTAATAATAATTGTCTTTTTTCAATATTCAAGTCTTGACGATATGCCCTTGCACTAGCGATCGCTGCTATCCACAAAGCAGTATTATTTGTAGCATTAGCGGTAATTGGTGCGACACCCGTAAATATTAGGGTAGGAAATGTAATGAAACTACCACCACCCGCGACAGCATTGAGTCCACCGGCAATGAACGCGGTGCTGAACAGAAGTAAGCTATGGATTAAAGTTAAATCTTGCGGCATTTTCTGTAATTAATAAACCTAGTTATACCGTTAAATACCTTTCTAAATGTAATATCAAAAATAAAATCAAATAATGTTGTTTTTTGCCTCAACCCAAGGGATAAAAATAAGCTGTGCTGGATTTAATTTGGATTATTTTGTATACTTTTTGCGGGCATATTGCCCGCAATACATATTTTTACTGATGAGATTCTAACCAGTTGAATAAATCCTCAATAGCTGTAAAATCTAGCAATGCTTCACCGAGGGATTCTAACTGATTTAAAGAAAGAGTTTGAATTTTTTTCCTAATTTCTTCCGGTAAATTTCCTACCCGTTTTTGTAGTAGTCGAACCACAAGATTTTGCTCACCTTCCTGTTTACCTTCTGCTATTCCTCTCTCGTAGCCAATGCGCTCACCTGTAGTAATATAAGTCATAGTTCGCTCCTGTTCAAATTGTTTAAAATCTTGCCAAAACTCTGCTTCTAATGCCTTTGGTAAAATCATAACCCAGTCTATAAAACGGTAAAGGTTACGAATATCCTTTTCTTGCAATCCTTGTTCATACAATCGGCGAATTAAGCTAAATTTCCAGGTTTTGCGTTCTTGTGGTTTTTTACGGGTTTGTTGTGTTCTTAAATGTGCCATTACCACCGTTGCAAAAGGATTATCACTGGCTTCTAATTCTGTCCAACGGTTTTGGTAATCTAGCAATTTGACTGTACCAAATTCAAAGTTTAACCTGGTATCAGGATAATTATAATTGTATTGGTTTGGTCGCCATTTGGGATCTGCATCACATAAAATAGCAAGACTAATGGCAGGTTTGCCAAAACGGTCAAAAATTCGTAGGTTGTAAGAGAACATCCTTTCAGGAAAGAGTTCTTCAGATTTTGCCTGAATTTCTATATGTATCAACAGCCAAATTTCTCCTCCTTGGTGTTGCCACACTTTGACTAATTTATCCGCATATCTTCTTCCTTGTTCAGCGTTGCGAGCTATTTGTTGAAATTCTTTATCTAGAAATTCGTGGGGTATTTCCCAGTTAATTAATGCGGCTGTTTGCGGGAAGAAAAATTGCATTGCTTGGGGAAAGTATGCTTCTAATATTTCTTTCCAGGGACTGTCTTGGTCGGCTCTTTTGCGTTCTTTGGTCATGTGTTATTTAGTAATAATGGTTTTACCGCTTTCCTTGTGATCAAACATCCTGATTAGGTATCCATAACCATTGCTGTATATGGTTTTGATTCAAATTAATCTGCGATCGCAAAGCGCGACCTAGTAGTTCGTCAAATTTATTTTGACGGGTAATGATCGGAAAAAACTTCTGTTCTTCCCTCCCCTGCTTGCCTTCACCTGTCATTTTCGGGTTAACAGACTACTAGTAATCGCCTATTTTTGAGAAAATTAAACCCTAAAATCCAATCAGAGCCATAGTTTAAGCCATATTTTACCGAAAATATCATCAAGGGAGGGGTAGAACCAATTTTTGGTTCTTCGGTTATTTTTATGGAAAACCTGGTTCAAAATCATTGAAAGCCTTATTGTGTAGGCATTTCATTGAAAATATGGAAACAATTGTTTATAACCCTTGTCCCGTAAGGGTTTTGTTATCATCAATCCTCAATCACCATAAAAGAGACGCAAGAGCCCAATTTTTTTAATCCAAAATCTAAAATCTAAAATTCCTGGTCAAAAGTCAAAACGAAGAGGGTATAGGTTTTTGGGATGTTGTACCCCCCGTAATATTTTATATTAAGGAATAGGCACAGATCGTAATAACCGTTCAACTATAGTTTTCGCATTGCGTCCCCCTTTAGGAATCAGACGATGACAAAGAACGTGCGGTGCGAGAAACTTAACATCATCAGGAAGAGCATATTCCCTACCTAAAATAAAAGCCAAAGCTTGAGCGGCTTTTTGTAAAGCCACAGTACCACGAGGACTAACACCAAGAGTGATTTCTTCATCCTGTCTAGTAGTCCGCACCAATTCTAAAATGTATTGTTGCAAAGATGCTTCTACCTTGACTTGGGAACAAGCTTGGCGTAATGCTTGGACTTCTTCTAAAGTAATACAAGGCTGTAAATCAGCAACCTTTAAACCAGCTTGCAGATTTTGCAGCATTTGCATTTCTTCAGATTCCGAAGGATAACCCAAACTTAAAGACAGCATAAATCTGTCCATTTGCGCTTCTGGGAGGGGAAACGTCCCTTGGTACTCAATGGGGTTTTGGGTAGCAATTACAAAGAATGGCTGAGGAACTAGACGGGAAACACCATCAACTGTGACTTGATGTTCTTCCATTACTTCCAGTAAAGCTGACTGGGTACGGGGTGTAGCGCGGTTAATTTCATCCGCTAGGAGGACGTTAGCAAATACAGGACCTTGTAGAAATGTAAATTCCCCAGTTTTAGGATTCCAAATATTTGTGCCGGTGATATCTGTAGGGAGTAAGTCAGGGGTACATTGTAACCGTTGAAATTTACCATCTACAGAACGAGCTAGAGATTTGGCTAAAAGGGTTTTACCGACACCAGGGACATCTTCTAATAAAGCATGACCACCACCCAGTACAGCTACTATCACTAAGCGTATAGCTTCATGTTTACCAACGATGGTATGAGCCAAATTTTGTGTTAAAGCGTCAATTTTTTCTCTCATGTAGTACCTGGGGGAAATGTAGAAGGTTTACTTCTGAGTTTGGACTAAAAACTTGTTTAATAGTTTAGCCTTTCCTACAGTATTCCCCCGTAACAATTCTAATCCAGCATGAGAATTAAAAATTTCTTAAGTTGCTAAACCACCGACGCAAGGAGAAAAAATCAGAAAACAGCTTTTTGGAAATGGGTTTACTTTTAAATATATTATTTATTTACAAATTTTATTCTTTATTTGAAAAAGATCAGTTTGATAGTCTTCTAAAAATTCGGTCATCAATCCTCCCCAAGTTGCGCTAAATTTTGGATAAAATTCAGGAGTACAAACATAAGCTTCTTTATTTAAACCTGCGTAGTTTTTTGATAATTTATAATTAAACCAACTAATAGTAGCTTTTAATTGGTCAGTAGCACCTTTAGTGTTACTTCTTATAGCTCTTTCTTGTTCACTTATTGCATCCAATTTAAACTCTACAAAACAAAAATCATTTTCATCAAACAACACAAAATCGCAACGTTGAGCAACCTTTCTTAAAAGTCCTTTTTTTCCATCAATAGGGATAAAGCCAACCATTTTCGCATTACTTGTATTAAATAATTTAGTGCTATCAAAATCGGTTATAACAGTCTCATTACCATTGAAATTAATAGTAAATGTATTATCATCAAACTGAATATTGATAATAATAAAAGATTGTCGTCCGTAGTCTTTCAAATCTATCACTGAGAACTCTGATCTCATTTCAATTTCCAGAACATCGGAAAATTTATCAAAAGCATTTGCTAGAAGTTCTTTAATATCCTCAAATTTACTCATTTTCTTTTGAAAGTTTTAGCGTGAATACTGTACAAAGCTTGAAAATCACCACCCAAAATTTCGGAAACCGTATCTAAATAATTTTGTTGAATAGTACCTTTTTCTTGATTAAAAATAGGTTCGCAGTAATTAGTATCTTCACCAACAGATTGATTTCCCAAAGAATAAGCAGAAAAATCTTTAGCACTTAACCAGGAATCTTGGGGAATTATTTGTGCTACTTCTGATTCTGTTGACGGATTTTTTTCAACTACTCTATTTGCGAAGAGTAAATTATTAAAAACTGTGAGAACATAGGGACTATGGGTTGTTATAATTAGTTGGTTATCATCATTTTGATTTATCATTAAAGCTAATAACTCAATCAATTGCTTTTGAGCAATAGGGAATAAATGAGCTTCTGGCTCTTCCAAGATTCTTAATACTTTTGTATTATCAAGAATATTTAGAAAGATATCTTGTAAAATTCTTATAGATTCTTGTTGTCCTGATGAAGTATTAGAAAGCTTAACATATTCTTCTGTTTCCCTGTTAAATACTATTTTCTCTCCCCAATTATCAATTCTGTATTCACCTTTGAGTATTTCATCTATTCGTTTTTTAATATCATATAATTTTTGTTTGAGATTTTCATCATCTTCATAACTTTCAATTACCCCTTCAAAATTACCATTGCCAATTTTTTTAAATTTACCTTTAATTATATCAACTTTTTCCATAAATTTTAGCATTAATGTTTCATCTATTGTTTGTTGCTTACCTGCAAATTTCTTCTTGCTATTTTTCTCTAAAAGACTGCTAACATCTGCAAACAATAATTTTTCAAATAAGTCAGAATAACTTACTGTTGCATTCCTACCAGCGATTACAAATAATGAATCTTCATGATACATTTGAAATGATTCATTCAATAGTTTAGAAAGCCTTTGAGCGTATTTAATTTTATTTTGCTCATAAGTCAATTGTTCATAAATATCATTTGTATTTAAACTCTGCTGAAAAAGTTTTTTAATTGCAGTTGCGGAAGTTCTAAAATTCTCATTTAATAAATTATCACTAAATCGAGAATCTAGTCTTTTCTTATCATTAAGACTTAATTTTAGATATTTGTCATTCTCTACACTATAATAAAATTTTATTTCAAAATTAGGTAAGTGCAATGTAGAACCAAAAAAATCATAAAACTTTTCTCTTATTGGAAATATAAGATCAGAAGTAATATCAAAATAATCCTTCTGCGTATCCTGATATATTTGGCTAAATAAATCATCCCTTAGTGATTTAAAAAAATAAATCAATTTAGCAATAGTGCTTTTACCACTAGCTTGTTCACCAATCAAAACTAATATTTTCTTGACTTCAATTTCTGCATATTGAATCGGACCGAAATTTTCGATGATTATTTTTTGCATAGGTAAATGTGATTTTTTTATGATTAGACAATAATAGAAATACTTTTTGGGAAGTTATACCTCCCATGATATTTCATATTACAGAAGTAGTGTTTCCTGTGTAGATGCGCTTCTTACCTTTCTCATTACAGCAATTTTAATTTACTTGTACCACACTCTTGTTTTTATATTACTTTCTTCCTTTGCAACTTTGCGCCTTTGCGCCTTTGCGTGAGACTTTAAAATGTGGTTTATTTACCTAAAAATCGCTGTAATGTTGAGATTACCATTGAAAATTCCCCCAATATTAACAACTAAAAATTTCTTTAGCTGTTGTACAATCAAGTTGAATTTGGTTTTTCAGCGCTTCTAAGGAAGGAAATTTCTGTTCGGGACGCAAAAATTTGACTAGTTGTACTAGCAAATTTTTTCCATACAAATCACCAGACCAATTTAATAAATGTACTTCTACACAGGTATCTATACCATTAACTGTGGGACGGTTGCCAATATTCATAACTCCAAAATGCTGAGTGGGAGATTTGTCTGGAGTTTCGTGGATAATCGCCTCAATAGCGTAAACACCATGACGGGGTAAAAATTTGTCTTTTGGTAGTTGAATGTTGGCGGTAGGAAAACCGATAGTTCTCCCTAATTTTTGACCTGTTACTACTTCACCTATGAGAGTGTAAGGTCTTCCCAAAAGCCGATTTGCTTTGGGAATATCACCTACTTCCAAACTTTCTCGGATTAATGAGGTACTGATGCGAGCATCATCTGTTGCTGGCAAAATATCTGTATCAGTTTTTATAGGAACTATTGTTACGGGTATGTTGTATTTCGCCGCGATCGCTTGCAAGTCTTGAGCAGTACCCATCCGTTTTTTGCCGAAACAAAAGTCTTGTCCCACGCTAATTTGTTGACATTGCAGTTGTTGAACTAGGATTTTATCAACAAATTCTTCGGGAGAAAGGGCAGATAGTTCTCTATCAAAGGGTAATAATACCAATTGTTCTACTCCAAGCGATCGCAATTGTGCAACTTTTTCATCTAGTGGTGTTAACAAATCACGGGGAAGTCCAGTAAAAAACTCTTGGGGATGGGGATCAAATGTAACAACTGTTGAGTAGGGGCGGACTGGATTCTCCTCACCCCATGCTGACTGCAATACTGGCTGAATCACTCTTTGATGACCAAGATGAACACCATCAAATTTGCCAAGAGCAACAGCAGTTGGTGTCAGCAGTTCTTCTGTCGAAGAAGCAACCCGTACAGAACACCCATTTTGAGACAAATTTAACACTTGGATTTTGGGATTTTAGGTTTATTTTCGCTATCAGCGTTTAGCTACTGTTGAACCTTTGGTTCAGCCATTTATAACGATGTTGACGCTCTCGCGCTGTTAGATATCTAATCACCAATCTAATCTAAAATCGAGAAGTCCGTTGATTAAATTGGTTTTTGGTTAGGTATACCAACCCCACGGGGAAAACTAATTGGTGTGCTGGATACTTTTCGCAAATAAAGACAATGACGAATACTATTACTCAAGGGAGTGGAAAATTCCTCAATTAATTCAATGACTCCACCTAATTGCTCAACAGCAGCCTCTAAACTTTCATTTTCTGCTTGAGTCCAAGTACCGCGATAAATTACCGCCAAACCGCCTTTTCTCACCAAAGGTAAGGAATATTCCGCACAAGCAGAAACATTACTCACAGCCCGGATTACAGCCAGATCATACTGTTGTCGGTGTTGAATTTGTTGACCAATTTCTTCCACTCTACTCAGTAAAGTTTTGGTATTACTTAGAGTAAGTGCTGATAAAACTGTCTCGATAAAGGTAATTTTCTTACCCGTAGAATCTAAAAGTGTAACTTGAGAATTAGGAAAAATCAGGGAAATGGGGATACCAGGAAAACCCGCACCCGTACCAATATCAATTATCCGCTTACCCTTTTCAATCCCAGGAATAAATACTTGTTTAGGTGCAATTCCCCGTAAAGAATCCCAAAGATGTTTTTCCCAAAATTCATCAGGTTCAGTAATGCGAGTTAAATTCAGTTGACGATTTCCAGCAATAATTAATTGATAAAGTTGTTGAAATTGATTTTTTTGCAAAACTGTTGGTTGCCAGTTCAGAGTTTTTTGCCATATTTCCGCCATTTCTGGCAAATTAGCTATTGGTAAGGATTCTAAATTCATTGGTTAAAATTAATTTTTTTAAGTTATTTTGGCGTTACTGATTAAGGGTATGAATTCATCCCTCCTTATCTGTGTTCATCTGCGTTCATCTGCGTTCAATTACTCTTAAAATTAATTTAGTCTCAAGCAGATTTTACCTCTTCTCCCTGACTCCTGACTCCTGATTTTAAAACCCCATGATCTAATGTCCAACAATAATCAGCTATTGGTAACATATCACCTGCATCATGTGTTACAACTAACAGTGTCCAATCTTTTTTCAGTTTGGCTAGTAGATTTATCAGTTGGCGACGCATTGACCAATCTAAACCCGCTGTAGGCTCATCTAATAATAATAAATTTGGTTGGCGAATCAATTGTACCGCTAAAGCCAAACGTCGCTGTTGTCCACCGCTTAAAGCATGAGGTGATGCAGATAAGGATAAATGATCTAATCCGACTTCTGTTAATGCTTGTTTAACCTGTTCTGTTCCCAGTTCAGGATGTCCTAAGCGTAATTCTTCTAAAATTGTCCCCCCGCAGAAATGGCGTTCTGGAAATTGAAATACTAAACCTGCTAATTGTTGTAATTGTTCAGCTATGAGTCCCTGTTCTCGCCAAAAAACCCCACCAGCAGTAGGGTCAGCCAATCCAGATAAAATTTCTAATAAGGTGCTTTTACCCGAACCGCTAGGACCAATAATTAAACCTAGTTTCTGGGGTGGTAATTCTAAATTTATAGCTTGGAGAATGGCTTTTGGGCAGGCTGTGGGATGATAAGTTAGATTTCTAAGATAGAGCATTTGTGTAAATTACCAAGTTATACTCAAAACGGCTTGATTGTTTGATTCTAAACCCCTACACATCTGGGTTCTTTGTCATTTGGCAAAAATTTAAATCTCACCCGTGTTTAGTATATGAAAATTTTTGGCGGAAATAGACTAATTTATAATTCACTATTTTGGCATTTTAGGTAATAGATACAACAATTTCAACCGTAATTATTCAGAAAGGCTATTATGTTTAAACAGGTTTTAATTCCTCAATTAAGGATATTTTGGCGATCGCCTACTTTATTAAGTGTGACTGTGACTACTTCCATCCTTTGGAATATGTTGGTAAATCCCTCCTTTGCGGGTGATCCCTTTCGGGGTCGAGAATCGCGTAAAATTGGCGATCGCACAGAAGCCGCTTTTCATGCTATTTTTCAACAAGGAAATTATCCCACAGCCAAAGATGCTTTACAAAAAGCCGCCTCTAGCGAACCCAATGAACCTCTAATTTACGCCATTCAGGCTTCTTTAGCATATCAAAATCAAGATAGTGCTAGTTTAGAAAAATACAGCAGCAAAACTCTAGAAACTGGACAAAATCTGATCGCCAGTGATCCATTGCGTGGTAACTTATATACTGCGGTTGGTCATTTTTTGACAGGGGCGGTAATTTTGAATCGAGAAGGAACTGTAAATGGTGTCCCCCAAGCTTTAAGTCGGTTGCGGAAAGTCTATACCTATCTTGACAGAGCCGAAGAGATTTCTGCCAATGATCCAGAGTTAAACTTGATTCGCGGCTATATGGATTTAATGTTAGCTGTGAATTTACCTTTTACTAGTCCAGATCAAGTAATTGAAAGATTGGAAAAAAATGCTGCTCCTAATTATTTAGTAAATAGAGGTATTGCTTTAGCTTATCGAGATTTGAAACAATACTCCCAAGCTTTAGATTATGTCAACCGCGCCTTAAAAACAACTGCTGACAACCCAGAAATTTACTATCTTAAAGCCCAAATTCTCCATGAAAAGGGGAAAGCGGAAAAAAGCCAGAATTTAATTAAGGAAGCAATAACTTATTTTGACAAAGCATTAGCCAAAAAATCCCAACTTCCTGCTAATTTAGTCAAACAAATTGAACATGAACGCAATCAGGCTTTTAGTAGTCAGTAGTCAGTAGTCAGTTGTTATAAAATTCTGATTCTACCAATTACCCATTACCCATTACAAAAATGCAAATTCAATTCCGCGAGTTTAATCCTTTTGATGTTTGGATTTGGTTTAAGTTCAGCAATGTTCCCTCCCAAAGGGAAAAACAATATGTAGAAGAAGTATTCAATTCCTGGTTTTATCTAGGTAAATTAGGGGGATTTAATGCTGAAAATTTGCAAATCCAAGACACAGGACTTGATATCAGCTATATGGACTATGATACCAAAGGCTATGATAAAAGTTTAATGGCTTTGATGCACAACATGGGTGAATTTGAATACGAAGGAGAATGGGGTCGTTGTTGGTTTGATTTAGGTACAAGTGATGCGATCGCCTTAGATATTCTTATCAACGCCCTCACTCAACTCACTGAAGAATACGTCACTATTGAAGAACTATACATTGGTGGCGAAAATCCAGATTGGCCTACAGAAGATAGTGAAAGTCGTCCCTCTTCCATTTACGATAATTAATTGTATTTATGAATAAAGAAGGTCAAATTCGGGTGATTGTTTTAGCACTCATCCGAGATGGTAATAGAATATTTGTTTCTGAAGGATTCGATTCGACAAAACAATCAACATTCTATCGGGCTTTAGGTGGTGGCGTAGAATTTGGCGAAACTAGCCGCATAGCCTTAGCTAGAGAATTTCAAGAAGAAATTCAAGCCGAATTAACAAATATTCGCTATTTAACTTGTATTGAAAACTTATTTACCTTTGACGGTAGACAAGGACATGAAATCATTCAACTCTATGAATGTGACTTTGCTGATTCCAAGTTTTATCAAATCGAAAGTTTAACTTTTGCAGAAACACCAGAACGTCAACATCGCGCATTGTGGGTAGATATTTCTCGGTTTAAATCTGGTGAATTAAGATTAGTTCCTGAAGTCTTTTTTGATTATTTGTAAACTTAGATCCCCGACTTCTTTTTTATCTTGTCACTAAATAATAAATTAAGTTGAGAAGTCGGGGATCTTAATCACTCAAGATTGCTATATTAAAACTAAAGGTAAATATAGGAAGTTAATTATGACTTTACAATTAGCAAAACCACACCTTAACATTTTTCGTCTCAATGTTTCTCAATACCATCAAATGAGCGAAGTCGGGATTTTTTCAGAAAATGATAAAGTAGAACTAATTAATGGAGAAATTATAGAAATGTCACCAATTGGTAGAAGACACACAGCTTGTGTAAATCGTTTAAATTCAGTTTTTTCGCAATTACTGGGTAAAAAAGTCATAATTGCTGTACAAAATCCGATTATCCTCAATAACTTATCTGAACCTGAACCAGATATCGCATTACTACAACCCCGTGCAGATTTTTATGAATCTGGACACCCCTCAACCCCAGGATATATTTCTCTTAATTGAAGTTGCAGATAGCAGAATATGATAGAGACGTAAAAATTCCTCTCTATGCTAGTAGTGGTATTACTGAAGTTTGGTTAGTTGATATTTATGAACAAGCGATTATTGTTTATCGCTACCCTAGCGAAAATGGTTATAGCGACATTCAAAAACTCAGTCGAGGAGAAAAAATGTCAATTCAAGCATTCCCCGAAATTAACTTAGTTGTAGATGATATTTTAGGATCAATAGTTTCATAGCCAACCTCTAAATAACATCCAATTCATATCTTCAGATATTAGTTATTGTTATTGAGATTGCAGAAATATTAATCAAAGCAATAATGTTTTCTTACGTCCCTGGTAACTTCCCATGTACAAGACATCCCAGCGGGAAAAGTTACTAAGTCTCCCTTACCCATTTGTACCGCTTGTCCTCCATCAGGAGTGACAATAGCATTACCTGCTAAAAAGTAGCAAGTTTCTTGATCATCGTAAGTCCAGGAAAATTTAGATATTTCCTTTTCCCAAATTGGCCAGTTGAATACATCTAACTCATTAAGATGTGCAAGATTTGGTTGATGTACGACTTTAATTTCCATGAGTTGTATTTAACAATAAGATTGGATGTCTTCTCCACACTTATCTACTAAATAACATAATGCGCGAAAACGCAAGCCGACAAACTGCTCATACAGTGGGTTGAGTTTGCACATAGGCGGAATGTGAGCAATTTTCCGACCAAAAACCACGATATCACGCGCAAAGGGACATTGGGCAGGAATTAATTTAGCAATTAATCTAGCAACTTGAGGATTATCAATTTCAATTTCGTCGAACCATTGACGAATTTTTTGCAATAAATCAAACTTATTTTTAACTGAATGGGTTTCTTTGATAGGGTTCACAAAACTAGAGAGAATCATTGGTTGACTATTTGTTTTTAGCATGATGGTAAGTCCTATGTAGATGAGATTGATAAAATTTTGCCAATGTGGCAATTTGCACAACAAATTATCTGGGAAATTTTCACTGAACTTAAAGAACGGTAAAGTAGTTGAACTAATTTTTATTTAAACTGGCTTTGTGTTGAAGAACTGTTCAGTTGAATACAAAATAACAAAGAAAATATAAAAATGGTATAGCCTTAGCTTATGGATTCCTGATATTGAATATAGTAATTTTATATATAAAATCCCCATGAATGGTTGGGAAACGGCACAGTAATTCCAGGGATAATTGCTAGAAACACTGATGTATCTAGCTTTCTCCTCTAGCTGGACTGCATAATCATTAGGAGATGATGACATTAATTTTAGGTGATAGCAGATTCAGAAAAAAGTCGTGGAGGTTACTTTCTCGCAGGGAACAGGGAATAAGAAATTTTCTTCTTCTGACTCCTGACTCGGTGACTGGGCGCAGGCCCTGCGCCCCTACATCTGACAGCGCCCCTACCGCTGACAGTTTTCTAGAATATAACTACACAATTCGCAAAAACCATCTCCTTCCGCTGCTGTAGTTATATATGTAGGTTGATGTTGTAACTGATTTTCATAGCCGCGTATATTTGCCACACCTACGGAAATAGGAAAATAACGCTGGTTAAACAAACTTTCATCATTAGGACTGTCACCAACAGTGATCACCTGTTCGGGGAAGTAGGTGGGAAAATATTGACGTAGAACTTTTAATAAACCGACAGCTTTATTTTGTCCTGGGGGTTGAATATGACACTGAACGTTGCTGTAAGTAAATCCCCAACCCATCTGTTGACAAAGATTACCTATTTTTTGTAGTTCCTCGGTTGTCAGTGAGGTAAGATCGAAAGTCCAGTCTGTGACTCGAAATAAATTATCAGCGGATTCTTGAATTTGTGGAAAATAAGTTTGTAAGTTAACAAAAGTTTTGGCTAAATCTTGACGATGGTTAACTAGGTCAGGAATATGGGTGAGTGTGACTGGATCAGAATTATCTGATGGATAAAATAAACCACCATTTTCGGCTATCGCACCGGCTATGGGCATTAAACTACTGATAGCGCTTACCCATCCAGCAGACCGTCCAGTAACAATCAAGACCGGAATTTTAGCTGTGGATAGCCTCTCCAAAGTATTTAGTAATTGAGATGTAAATTTGCCATTTTTAGTGATTGTTCCATCCATATCTGTTGCCAGTAGGTAAATATGATATGAATGCGTAGATATATCAGACAACTGCTGTATATTAATAAGATGCTTATCCAAGTCCCTAATAGGTTTGTACATATGATATTACCAAGAAAATGTAAAAAATATTTATACCACAGCAACCTACTAAGTAAGATTTGGGTATTATAAATATCAGTAGTTAATAATTTCAGGTTGTAAATTATGGTTAGTACGATTTTTCTGGCTCAATCTTCTGGATCTAAGACAACAAAGACAAATAAAGTCTCACCTGTTATCCACGAGTCTCAGAGTTTACCTCTACCATTGCTACTATTTGCGGGTGGAGGAATGGTTTTAGTGCTGGTTGCTGTGATTGCCTATGGCAGAATCCTCCTGCAAAGGGGTGATAAAAAACTTAAATTTGAACAATTCCGCACGCGAGAATTAGAGAAAAAGTTGAAGTTGGCTTTGGAAACTATTCGCAAAATGGAGACTAATCCAGATTTAGTTCACTCACGAGAATTTAACCTAGATTATCTGCGGATGCGAATGTCAGAGGAGGTATTCCATTTTGCTCTAGTTAATCAAATTAAAATCAAAGTTAAAGATAAGATTTCTCTATCACTGCGTCCTAGCCAAGCTAACCAAGGATCTGTAGGGATTTCTAGTAGCACAGGTAGGCAGGTAGATGAAACGTTTGATGTCGAGTATGAAACTGGTGTAGCGCCCAACATTGTCAAGCGGGTGCTGTTTCGAGCGCAAATTCGGTTAGTGAAGTTACCAACTCAAGCTACTTCTTCTACCATTACTCAAATTATTAATTGTATAGAGACATACCTTAGCCCCAGGGAAGATGACGATACTTGGCAACCTACTATTCAAGGTCGGATTGTTTATATACACTGGGATCAAAAGGCTAAACCGACTCCGTTGCTGGTACTAGAACAGTCAAATGAGGGGGTAAATGTGACATTTAGAACTAGCCGTCAAACTCCTCCGACGAAACAATAGTAGTTAGTAGATTTATCTGATGCAGTTACGATTCAGAAATAATCACCACTTTAAATTACTAACAAATATCGGAAAATTCAAAACAGAGACAGACTTTTGGTTAGCAAAATATAAGGCGTATTTAAGAAGACGGATCACCCAAATTATGAGTTATGCTTAGAAGGAATATTTTGAGCATCACGAGTAAGAAGACCATCTTCCATTTCCACAATGCGATCGGCAATATCTAAGATCCGGTTGTCGTGAGTTACTAATAAGATGGCAGTTCCCTGTTCTTTGGCTAGACGCTGCATGATTTCTACTACATCACGTCCTGATTGTTTGTCTAATGCGGCTGTTGGTTCATCGGCTAAGACTAGGGGAGGATGATTGACTAAGGCGCGAGCGATCGCTATTCTTTGTTTTTGTCCACCAGATAAATTATCTGGATAGTAGTTAACCCGTTCTTGCAAACCTACAGATGCCAGCATTTCCTCTGACTGAGAAATAGCCGTTGATTGGGAAATACTATTATTTAATTCCACAGCCATTTGCACATTTTGCCGAGCCGTTAAAAAACCCAATAAATTATGAGCTTGGAAAATATAACCAATCTTACGTCTCATGTGTACCAGTTTGTTTTGACTAGCACCACACAATTCATCACCTAAAAATTTTAAACTTCCCTCTTGTACCGACCTTAACCCACCAATCAAACTTAATAAAGTCGTTTTCCCTGAACCAGATGGTCCAGTCATAATCACAATTTCTCCGGCATATATTTCCAAACTAATATCAAATAGAATCTGTTTTCTCAGCGATCCTTTACCGTAGTAGTGATTGATATTTTTAATAGATATTACAGGTTCTTTGTTGATCATAATAGGGGAGTGTAGGAGTCAGAAGTTGGGGAAGTTGGGGAAGTTGGGGAAGTTGGGGAAGTTGGGGAAGTTGGGGAAGTTGGGGAATATTTCTTCCCAATGACCAATGACCAATAACCAATCTAAAAAATATCGGCTGGATCGGCAGAGCTTAATTTCCGAATAGCAATCATCCCGGAAATAAAACACATTAAAATAGTTAACATGATTACCATAATGGCGCGATTATAACTCATAAATATAGGCAAAAGTGTAGCATCTCTAGCAACATTATAAAGAACAAGAGCGCAGCCAAATCCAGGTAAATAACCAACAACAGCTAATAAAAAAGCCTCTTGAAGAATCACAGTTAGTAAATAATTTTGAGTGTAGCCTATAGCTTTGAGCGTAGCATATTCAGATAAATGATCATTGACTTCTGTATACAAAATTTGATAAACAATTACAGTTCCTACAATAAAACCCATAATTGTTCCCAAGGTAAAAATAAAGCCAATAGCCGTACTACTTGCCCAATAATTTCTCTCAAATTCAATAAATTCTTCCTTAGTTAAAACATTAATATCTGTAGGTAGATAACTTCGCAATTCTTGAGCTACCACTATGGGATCAGCCCCAGGTTTTAACTTAATAATACCAATATCAATTAATCCCCGTTGACGGTTATTAAAAATTCGCAAAAAGTTAACATCACTGGTAATTAAATTTCCATCTGCACCAAAAGATGCCCCTAATGTAAATAATCCACCCACCTGAACTTTTCTTCTGCGTACTTCTGCTGTGACAACTTTTCCGGCATTAAAACTATCAGCGATCGGACCATACTCTACCCTAGAAGAACGGTCATATAAAACCACATCAGGCAGTTTAAGTTTATTTAAATTTTCCTCAACTCCGGGTAAATCAAAAAGATTAACTTCTGGATTCATGCCAAAAATTAAGATACTGCGAGGACGACCCGTAACAGGATTTCTCCAGCTTGTATAGTCTAAATATATAGGATGTACTGATTGAACTGTGGGCAAATCTAACGCCTTATATAAACGCCGTTGGGAAAAGGTTTTCATAGCCAAAACAGCATTAGATTGACTGTTAATTAAAACCACATCGCCAACTAGACTACTGTGCATTCTGACGTTACTGTAATAGAGTGCATCTCGGAAACCTAGCTGCATGAACATTAAAATATCAGCAAAGGCAATACCTGACAAAGCTACGGCTAGGCGAGTTTTTTCTCTTGTCAGTTGTAGCCAAGATAAAGGTATTTTTACTGCCATTTTCTAAATCTTTTGATCTGGATACTAATTAAGTAGTTGAACATGAATATTTGGCATAGAAATATGATGTTAATTCTCATTAATTTCTACGGTGACTTTAGCGTTAGTTAAACCAGAAACTTGCTTTGTAAATTCTGGAGATAGGGCAATTTTCACTTCTACAACTCTGGCATCAATGTCTGCGGCCGGATCATTATTTAAGACATCTTTTTTGCCAATTTTTCTACCAATTGATGTGATTCTGCCTTTTAATTGACCGTTAAATGCGCCGTTGTCACTAGAGATAGTAGCAGTTTGACCTAAACGGACTTTATTAATACTATCTTCAGGAACTTCTGCAACTACGAACATCTGATCTGTTTGTCCAATTTCCGCAATTCCATTTGCTCCCATGATTTCCCCTGATTTGGTGTGAATTTTTAATATTTCACCAGAACTAGGAGCTTTAACATAGCTTTGCTGAAGTTCTACTTGAGCTTTTCTCATTAAAGCAATGGCATTAGTAACTTGTGCTTGAGCAACTTGGACATTTAGCGGACTAACTACTAATATTCTGCTCAATCTTTCTCTTTCTTCGTCTATTTGTCTTTGTAAAGTGGAGACAGTTTTGTTACGGTTGGCTGTGGCTTCAATTAACTGCTGTTGTAAGGTCGCTAGGGTTTTAATTTGATTAGCTCTAGCTTCGGAAACTTGCTGTTGAATAGTATCTATTGCCCGTTTTAAACTAGCTTCACTTTCAATTAACTGTTGATTTGTAGTTAACGCACTTAAGCGACGGCGATCGCGCTCTTGCTGAGAAATAGCACCTTGTTTGTATAAAAATTCATAGCGCCCATAATCTACTTGAGCGTTTCTTTGTTCGGCTCTAATCCGCTCCATATTAGCTTTCAAGGAATTTCTTTGTCCCATTAGTTCCGCTTCCAAACGGTTGACTGTAGCTTGTTGGGCAACCTTCTCACCACTTAACTGGGCAGCAATTCGGCTAATTGTTGCCTGTTGAGCCTCTTTTTCCCCCGCTAATTGGGCTTGTAACCGAGAAATAATGAATCTTTGAGCTTGAGCATCTCTGGGTGGACCAGCACTAACTTGGGCTAAATTTGCACGGGATTCTTGCAATTTAGCTTTGGCTTCTTCTACTACTGCCATACTAGTGTCGCGGCTATCTAAAATTGCCACAACCTGTCCTTGCTGTACTCGTTGTCCTTCTCTGACTAAAAGTTGCTGTACTCGTGAACTCCCTGATAAACCTGCTGGAGCAGAAAGTTTAACTACTTCTCCTCTTGGTTCTAAGCGTCCTATGGCAGTAATACTATTAGGAACTGGGGCTACAGATACAGTAGAAGTCAGTTTTTTTAATTGTTCCATTCTCGCTGTAGCTAAGAACCCAGCAGCTATAGCTACTGGCAAAGCTACGGCAATACTCAACCAAATTTTTGGCTGCTCAAGTGCCTTTTCTGGGGATTTTGATTTTTCATTCACCCTTGACATGATATTTAACCTATTTATCTGAATTATGGTGATGAAACTAAAAAAGTAAATTAGCTGTAATTAAAATCCACAGCAAACTTTATGTAAGACTTACACCTTTTGGGGCTTTTGTTTTGGCAAGTTTATAATTATTGTTGGGTATGATTAACCTTGCATAAACTACACTCTGTGATTATTCAGGTGTATTATCTTGACATGAAAATTTCTGTCTCAAAGCAACCTGGGATACAATAATTGGTAGATTTAATAAATCATTAGTAGTTGAGATTTCACATCTTATTTTTTAGAAGATGTGGGAAACTTCAAAAGTTAAAGTTTACAAGAGAAAATAAAACTTTTGAGTAAATAGGTAAGAATTTTAACAATTAATAATTACTAATTATCAGCCGAAACCAGACAACTAGGAATTTTAGTGATTAACGTTATTTTTCCTCCCAGAAGTCTCAGTGGTGATAACTTCATCTAAATTCTACATTTATCAGTTGAGGGAAAACGTAACGCATTTTACAGATAAGGTAATAGCAATTGGGAGCATCTTAGGACATCATGGCGTAAATAGGTTATTTTTTCTCAAAAAGAACAATAAATGGGGATAGATGGGCGCATAAATGGGGATGACTGGGTGTATAAATGGGGATTGATGGGCGTATAAATGGGGATTGATGGGCGTATAAATGGGGATTGATGGGCGTATAAATGGGGATTGATGGTCGTATAGATGGGGATTACTGGGCGTATAAATGGGGATTGATGGGCGCAGGCCCTGCGCCCCTACTTTCTGACTTTTTTGGGATAGACTGTATTTTTTTTGGCGGGACTCACTAAAATCTAGCTTTTTTCACTATCAGGGAGAAATCCGCACCCTAAATTGGGTGAGCATCGCGCTAGGATGTAATACATTAACGGCATAATCTCAGATCATCAGTTGCTATGGAAAATTCCCCCATCAAGTCAGTTCAGGCTTCTTACTACGGCGATAGTTCCTACCGGACACCGCCACCAGATTTAGCTTCTCTACTTTTAAAAGAACGAATTGTCTATCTGGGAATGCCTTTAGTTTCAGCAGATGAATACAAACGGCAAATGGGCGTTGATGTAACCAAGCTAATTATTGCTCAGTTGCTTTATCTGAAATTTGACAATCCAGACAAGCCAATCTTCTTTTACATCAATTCAACGGGTACATCTTGGTATACAGGAGATGCGATCGGCTACGAAACGGAAGCTTTTGCTATCTGTGATACTATTAACTATATCAAAACACCCGTACATACAATTTGCATTGGTCAGGCATTGGGAACAGCAGCACTGATTCTATCTGCCGGAACTAAGGGTCAGCGAGCTAGTTTACCTCATGCCACTATTGTCCTGAATCAACCTCGCAGTGGTACTAGAGGTCAAGCAACAGATATTCAAATTTACGCCAAGGAAGTCTTAGCAAACAAAACGGCTATCTTGGATATTTTCTCTCAAAACACTGGACAGTCTCCTGAAAAGATTGCCAAGGACACTGAGCGGATGTTTTATTTGACTCCCCAACAAGCCAAGGAATACGGATTGATTGATCGCGTTCTCGAAAGCATGAAGGATCTGCCGAAACCTTTACCAATGATTGCTTAAGTTGGTTCTCATCATCTCTAATTTCTTCTAATTATCCCTATGGCTGTTGATTCATCACTAAAAGTTCCTTATAACATTCCTGGTGGTAACCAGTGGCAGTGGGTCAGTATTGATCAACGGATGGCGCAGGAGCGGATTCTCTTCTTGAATCGTCCACTGGATACGACTCTGGCTAATTCCCTGATATCTGCCATGCTGTATCTGGAGTCCGAGGATCAGAGTAAGCCAATCTATCTTTATATCAATTCTTTGGGTGATCCTGTGCTGGCTGGTATGGATGAAAGTTTGGGAATGATGTCAATTAGGGCTTGTTTGTCAGTTTATGACACAATCCAGTACATCAAGTCAGAAATTATTACTATCTGTTTGGGTCAAGCAGTGGGTATGGCAGCATTGATTCTATCATCTGGGGCGAAGGGAAAAAGATTCAGTCTACCTCATGCCAATATTGCTCTGACTCAGTCTAGTGTCGCTACTCAGGGTCAAGCAACAGATATTCAAGTGAATGCGGAAGAGGTGTTGCAGAAAGAAAAGATAATTTTTGATATTTTTTCCCAAAATACGGGACAGACAGCCGAAAAAATCTCGAAAGATAGTCAACGTATTTTCTATATGACTCCCCAGGAAGCGAAGGAATACGGAATAATTGATCGGGTGCTAGAAAGTACCAAGAATTTGCCAAGCTCTATTTGAGTTTGCTCTCTATTTTGGATTCTGGCTTCTCAACTTTGACGGAAATTCTCCAGTTCTATTTTCATAGTCTTCACTAAAATTGTCCTATGCCTATTGGTATTCCCAAAGTTCCTTATCGTCTCCCAGGTAGCACCTATGAACAATGGATCGATCTCGAAGATCGTCTATTTCGGGAGCGCATTATTTTTTTGACGGAGGAAGTAGATGATGGTATCGCTAATGCGATTGTCGCTTATTTGCTCTATTTAGATTCCGATGATCAAACTAAGCCAATTTATTTGTATATCAATTCTCCCGGTGGTTCGGTGACTGCGGGATTGGCGATTTACGATACTATGCAACACATTAAGTCTGAGGTGGTGACAATTTGTGTCGGTTTAGCTGCTTCTATGGGATCTTTTCTGTTGGCTGCGGGGACAAAGGGGAAGCGGATGGCTTTGCCTCACTCCCGAATTATGATTCATCAACCTTCAGGTGGAACTCGTGGCCAGGCAAGCGATATCGCCATTGAGGCTAGGGAGATTTTACGGCTTCGTCACCAGTTAAATCAAATTTATGTTGATAATACTGGTCAATCTTTAGAGAAAATCGAGAAAGACATGAATCGTGACTTTTTTATGTCTGCTCAAGAAGCTAAGGAATACGGTTTAATTGATCGTGTGATTGAAGAACGTATTTAAATAGGGGAAAATGATTCAAAATTCAAGCTGTAAGGTTCAAAAGTCTGAGTTTCTCGGTTTGAATTTTTAGTTTTGAATTTTGAATTGAAGTCAAATGAAGCAACATGGATCTTGAAGATTATTACCGGATATTGGGTTTAAGGTCGGGAGTTTCTTTTGCTGATGTTAAAGCGTCCTATCGCCGATTGGTTCAGCAGTATCATCCTGATATCAACCCAGATGATCTCAAAGCAAAAGATAAGTTTATTGCGGTAACTGAGGCTTATAAGTTTCTCCAAACGGTTTTACTGCCGGAGGAAATTAACCCAAGGACTAGTGCGACAGAAGTGCAAACTCAACCAGCAGCACCGAAAACAATGGTTACACCTCGTCCACAAAATTTGCAGGAGATTGAACAACGGTTAAAGTGGAAGACTTATGAGCAGTTACAGCGATTTTTACAGGAAAAACGGTTTCCCCAGGCGATCGCTCTAGCAGAGGCTTTAGTGGCGCGTTTACCGGGGGATGGGGAGGTGCGTCAATGGTTGGCGATCGCTTATCAAATCTGGGGAAGAGCTTTAATTACGCAAAAACAACTCCCAAAAGCCAGAATTTATCTGAAAAAAGCCTTGAAAACTGACCCGTACAATAAAACTTTATGGTCTGAAATTCAGCAAGATTTTCAACGTTTGGAATTGAAGCTTTAGTAATTGGTAATGGGTAATGGGTGATGGGTGATGGGTAATGGGTAATGGGTGATTGGTAAGAGTTTATTATTGATTCATTCTTTATTTTTGAATTGTTTATTTCTGTGCGTGGATGTAATCTACAAAGTAGAATTTAGGAATGAGCGAAAATTTCAACCAACTGTAAGCACCTAAACCTAAAAGTGCAGTAATTAGCAGTGGCAAACCTAGCTGTAACCGCCAATGATCTGGTAATACAGCTACCCCAGATATAACAATTACAAAATATGCTAAAAGTCCTATTTGCAACCTTTCTAGATTTTTAACTGCGCTTCGACAACTACTACAATGCTGGGTATGTTGTTTATATCTATCCAACATTTCCCCATGATTATCATTAATAGGTGTAGGTTCACTGACATTAATTCCTACTTCATGCCAAGGCAATTTACCCTGACAATATTTATCAAACCAATTGCGAAATTCAATTACCAACTTATCAGCATTTGTTGGTAATTTATAAGCCGTTTTCCAACTTTCATGTAATTGTTTCTTCTGTAATAAATACTCTTGCTGATTTAGTAGCATCATATCCCCATCTAATACTAGATTTCTTTCATGAATATGATTCCACCAACGAGGAATAAAGCGATGTAAGGTCTTAGCAAAATTGCGGGAAAATTGAGCAACTATTCTCGATTTACCAGGAGATACAGGAATAGCATAAACCAGTAAACCTAATTTTTTGCCAGTATTACCAAGCTCAATTGTATATTCTAATCTACAAGGTGGTTCAAATGTAATAGTTGTGGGGAAACCCCTTTCGATATTTACTTCAATTAAATTAATGGTTGATTTGACTATATTAAGAGGTATAGGTCTAGCTTTTTCTCTATTACCTTGAACTCCATGATGAGAAAAAGGAACATGACTAGGATCTGCTACATTTTCTATTAATGTTTGCCAATCGTATTCCAAATCTCGAACATAATTAGACCACACAAATCCTTTTTCTGCGTCTATTTGGGGTGATAAAGGTAAGGGTGTATTTTCAGCTATTGCTGCTGTTTTTTGATCTGTCCACACCCAAAGTAGTTCCTGTTGTTGACGAACTGGAAAGGAAATAACACAAAAATTTTCTTGATTTTTGGCAATAAGTTCTGGGTTTTCTGCTTGGGGAACGCGCTGACAAATGCCATTTTCATTAAATTCCCAACCGTGATAACTACACATTAAGTTACCTGTTTTAGTTTCTATTCTACCTTCGCTTAATGGTGCGAGACGGTGGGGACATTGATCTAAAAATACCCGATATGTTTCTGAGTTACTGGGTTTCCAAATCACCAAGCGCATTCCTAGTAAAGTGAGGGATGTTGGTCGCTGGGGATTAATATCTTCGATTGGTATGAGAGGATACCAATGCTGAAAAAAGTTGAATTCAGATTGCATATTGCTTCTAAGAGATAAAACAAGTAGACTACTGATATTATATTGTTATCCCAAAAATTTTAATTTATCGGACTATTCAAATTCACCATGTCAAATCCCTTTTTTCCTGGTAAATCAGTTCCTCCAGAACATTTTGTCGGACGCACATCAGAAATTAACTTTGCTTTTGACCAAATCTGTAACCGTAGTCATTTTGCCATTTGGGGTGGACTGGGAATAATGAGTAAAACCTCATTTTACAATAATCCCCAACAATTAAATTATCAGGTTGTATAAAAAATTATATGTCCCAATCTATCGCTGTCACCGTTAAGTTATTTGCTGTTTATCAAGAAGTTTATGGAGTGAATGAGTTAGTGTGGGAGTTTCCCTATGGTACACCTGTGCAAGCGGTGTGCGATCGCCTAATTGCTGAACACCCAAAATTAAGCAAATGGCGAGAAATAACCCGCTTTGGCGTGAATTTACAATTTGTTGAACCAGATACTATTCTCCAAAATGGTGATGAGGTGGTTTTAATTCCTCCAGTGAATGGTGGTTAATGAGGATATATTCAAATACATTCACAAGAAATTAAAGATGATTAAATTAATTTTTACAACAATTTTCATAATTTTGCTGACAGCTTGTACTAGTATTGCCTTATTACCGACACCGGAATTAGTGCAAAAAGCGATCGCCCTGCAACTGGAACAAACCCAACAGCAACTTAACCAACAGCTAGATTTAAACTTCCAACAATTTAATATTCAGCGTATATATATTACTCAACAACAACCCCTCACCATTGAAAACTTACCAGCTTATCGGGTACAGGGAAATTACGACTTTACCGTGAAACTACCAAAACGCAGTTTTAAACAACTTGAAAAACCCTTTGAAGTTTATCTACAAATTCAAAAAGAAGGTAAAAGTTGGCGGTTATTAATACCAGAAAAAAACCATCAAGATCCTCAATCCAAATGGCAGAGTTACTTAATTCTTTAATGGGATGTTTGACACTCCCCGGTCTAAGAGGGTGTTTGAAAAGTCATGATTGCCGTATCAAATGTTTTACCCCTCCCTAACCCTCCCCTTGTGAAGGGGAGGAAACCAGATTTTTCTTGTTTCCCCCCTTGACAAGGGGAAAGGGGGGTAAAAATGTGATGAAAATTATGGGATACCACTTTTAAAACATCCTCTAAAGACACGGGGATTCTTGGTTCAACAAGACCACATATATTCAAAACGGCTGGATTGTTTGATTCTAAACGTAGGGGTAAAGCAAGAGCTTCATTGGTGTCAACTTAGGCTACAGATGGCTTATTTGTTGGCTTCCACACCCGCCCGAAAATGATAGCGTAGCGGGGCGTAAGCCATATTTCCGGGCTAATAGCGAAAGTAAACTAAAGTTTACTCAAAAATTTTCGGGTTATTTAGTCATCAAAAGACAACTTTTGCTATTAGACTGGGAATATGGCTAACGCCACGCTACGCTATCATTCCCAGGCGGGCTATGGGTTTTACGTTAAGTTGACACTAATGAAGCTCTTGCTTTCCCCCTACACATCCGGGTTCTTTGTCATCTGGCAAAAGTTTAAATCTCACCCGTGTTTAGTATAGAAAAGATAAAATAATTTTATAAATTGAGATAACCTCTTTGTACCAAAATAAATGTACATTAGCTGATATAATCAAAATTCTAACCGCACAAAAAAATCTATCAATCTCAGATTCAACCTGTGATATATGCTGGTTTAGGGTTAGACTCTAAATATATAGGAAAAAAATACTTCTTTCCTTAATTATTGTAAAATTCACTTAACAAACAAAGATTCAGTTTGAACAAGTGTCATCTCATACAAAGGAGAAATAAAAATGACAGAAAATAATCAGGATAATATCAGTAATACTGAAGAAAGTTCTCAGGGAACAATCATAGTGGCTGGAATGCGTCCCATTACCACTGGCACTTTACAAGTAGTTGATACCTTCAACTCCATGGGAATTCGTCCCATAGGTGCAAACACATTCCAAGTAGTTGATAGTATTAACTTGTCTGGTATTCGTCCCATTGGTTCTAGCGCCTTGGTAGTTTCTGACAACTATTCTGTCTTCGGAAATCGGCCAATAGCACCGAACACCTTCGATGACTCCGAACTTTTGATGGGTTTTCTAGACTAATTACATTTCCAATATTTTCATTAGAGAACTTCACAAAAAGAAATACCCAATGTCATTCTGTTCGCGCAGCGTGCCAGAGGCATTGCGAAACGAAGTGTAGTGAAGAATCTCTTGAGATGCTTCGTTTCGCTACACTACACTCAGCATGGCAAAACAGGATCATTTATTTTGTGGCTTACTCTTATATCAAATTCAACCTGGTTTTATCAAGAAACTAGGTTGTTTTATTAAAAAAATTATCAGAAGATCCCCGACTTCTTTTATTTATTATGTCCGCAAATTATAAATTAATGTCAGAAGTCGGAGATCTTATCACTGATATTAAAAAAGGAGTAGTTTAATTATGGCAAAATCTTCAATTTTATCAACATCTTTAAACTTTCAAGAAAATTATCCATGTCCAGTATGTCGCGTGGGTAAAATTTCGCAAATGTTGATGATGGAAGCTATGTGTTGTGATTTCTGTAATGAGATTTTTACAGTTAATTTAGAATTACAACAAATTAAAATGCCTTCTAGAGAACCGCCTTTAGTTTGGAGTTGGAATGGATTGAGGTGGACGCAAGCACGATTAGGAACTGTGGAATTAGGTTGGGGTTATGGTTTATCTGCAATTGCTTTTATTCTTTTACCAACTACCTTAATAGGGGTGACAGCATATTATTTTCCTCCTCATTCTCATGTTCCCCTGTCATGGATTCCATTTGTTTGGACAGTGCTAACTTTTTTGGCACACTTAGGAATTATTATTTGGATTTTTATTGAAGTTTATCAGATTCCCATTATCGCATATTTGCGAGCCATTACCCGGTGGCAAAATAGACTGATTAGATAAATTTTACCAATTTCGAGCATTATACTGAAAACGGTTTATACTTTAACCAAATATGGGCGTTGCTGATTAAGAGTATGATTTTATTATGCCTACGGCACGCTGCGCGAACACGCAGAGGCGCAGAGTCGCAGAGAGTAAGAGTTTCATTCTTTTGGCTTTTTCTGGCGCTGCGATTACTGCTACTATAACCATTTTATCCACAGCACAAAGTCTGCCTAATTCATTAAAAATTGGGTTATTATTAACAACAATTATTCTTTGTATTTGTGCTTTAGCTTGCTCCTTATCTTTTTTACCTAGAACCAATTTAGAGCGTGTTTTAGGGTTGCGACGTAACTTAAATACTACTAATCCAGATAAAGATAATTTATGGTTTTTTGGACATTTGCAAAAATATAAGCCAATTGAATTATTAGAGGCACTGAATAAGCATTATTTTGACAGTAAATTAAATAATATACCTTACAAAAAAGAATATCAAGATATAGAAGACTTTAGAAACAAAGAAGCAACAGAAAGGGCAACAGATCAATTATTAAATGCTATTTATATGAGAAATAACCTTAATTTTGAATCTTTTACTGATGATTTACAAGAGTTGTTGTTTAAATCCTTATCTGATACTGATGAACAATAAAAATATCTCTTGTGGTACAGGCATCTTGCCTGTAAAATATAAATAAATAAAGGATTCTAAAACCATGAGTAGGCAATTTGACCAATTCATCACCACATTAGAAAAAAAATTAAATCTAACTGGTACAGAAATTGCCGAAACTCTCTGGTTAGCACAACAAACTTGTACTCATGTTTCTATTGATAAAAAACCAACTCCACAGAAACAACCACCAACAAATAATGAACTTGAAGATATACCTCAATATATACCGCCACAAACCCCAAACCTAAAAACTCCACCAACAACACTCATTGAACGAAAACCACCTCAAATTCCTATTTTTACCAAAACATCAGATTCCTATCCCGATAGTGGTTTATCAATAAATATTCCCGATGTTTCCTCCCTTCCATATCCCCGCAAAATTGCTAAAGCATTACGTTCTTTAATTCAATATATTGCCTATGGTAAAGCAGTCTTATTAAATGAAAAAGCCACCGTTGAAAGTATTGCTGAATTAAACGGTATTTGTATTCCTGTTCTTGAACCACGCAGAGAATTAAAATTTGATTTATTATTCCTTATAGATGAAAGTGATTCTATGATTTTTTGGCAACGCATTATCAAAGAATTACAACAGATTTTCAAACATTATGGCATATTTCGCAATATTCAAATCTTTGGCATCTTTAAAGATAATCAAGGAAAGATTTATTTAAAACAAGGAATAGGGGAAAAAAGATATTCTCCTCAAAAATTAATTGATCCTACTGGTCGTAGAATTATCTTCATAGTCAGTGATTGTGTTAGTGAAATTTGGCGTAATGGCACAGCTTTTAATCTATTCAAGATTTGGGGAAAACATAATATTGTCGCCATTGTGCAAATGTTACCGGAAAGAATGTGGTTAAGAACTGCCTTAAGTTCAGGGGCAATGGTACAGTTAAATAGTTCAGCTTATACAGTTGCAAATCGTAATTTATCTATTAAAGAAATTTTAATTTGGGATGATATTAATTTTCACAAATCCATTAAAGTTCCTGTTTTTAGTCTCACACAAGATTCTATAAAAACTTGGAGTAAAATGGTTATATGCAAAGGAACTATTGGTGCAGGTGGTTTTGCCTTTTCAGACATAGTTAAACAAGAAAAACAACAAGAACCACAAACACAAGATATACCTCAAATATCATTATCCAATGAGGAACGAGTATATCAATTTCGCATCAGTTCTTCACCCCTAGCCAGAAATTTAGCCAGTTTATTAGCATCTGCACCTGTAATTAATTTACCTGTAGTCCGATTAATTCAAAAAAATTTCCTACCTCAATCGGAAAAAATAGTTCATGTGATAGCTGAAGTATTTTTAGGAGGAATTTTAAAACCTACGAAAGTAATTACACCAGATACCCATCCAGATTATGTTGAATATCGCTTTATTGATGAAGAAATAAGAGATATTTTTCTTCAAGATAGTTGCCAAATGGATTCCGAGCAAATAATTAATAAAATTTCTGAATATATTGCTAAACAACTGGGGAAAAATCGCAAAGAATTTCAGGCTTTACTTAAAAATCCACAGGAATTAGAAAAACTCAAAAACGAAAAAAATCTTCAAAACTTAAATTTTGAATATTTTGCTACTATTACTGTCAAAGTTTTAAAACGGTTAGGAGGAGCTTATGCTCTGCTTGCTGATGAAATTGAACAATCGCAATATTTACAAAGTGATAATAACAATCAAGCATTCTTTGAATTTTCCTTTGAAGTCGCAACCATCACCATCACCAATCTGCAACCCTTTGAATTTGAAGTAGCCACCATTGAACCAAAACAAACAGGTGGCTTATTCGGACTTGGACAAAAAACAGAATTAATAGTTAAACGTCGTCGTCAACAATCTCAGTATTTTATCGAAAATTTGGAGAATAGAGTCCAGTTAGAAATGGTAGAGATTCCAGGGGGTAGTTTTCAGATGGGCGCTCCGCAAACAGAAAAAGATAGCAGAGATAGTGAACGCCCTCAACACCAAGTAAATGTTCCCACCTTCTTTATGGGCAAATACCCAGTCACCCAAGCACAATGGAAAGCTGTAGCTGCACTTCCACGAGTCAACCGTGAACTAAAACCAAATCCATCTCATTTTAAAGGTGATGGTTCGACTTCGCTCACCAACCATCGTCCCGTTGAACAAGTTTCTTGGTATGATGCGGTGGAATTTTGTTTACGCCTCTCAAAGCATACTAAAAGACAATATCGTTTACCCAGTGAAGCTGAATGGGAATATGCCTGTCGAGCGGGGACTACCACACCATTTCACTTTGGAGAGACGATAACAACGGATTTGGCAAATTATCGAGGTACGGATAATGAAGCATTTAAATGGTTAGGCTCTTATGGTCAAGGACCCAAAGGAGTTTACAGAGAAGAAACAACAGAAGTAGGAAGTTTTGAAGTAGCTAATAACTTTGGATTATACGATATGCACGGCAACGTCTGGGAATGGTGTCAAGACCATTGGCATGATAATTATAAAGGTGCGCCTATAGATGGTAGCGTATGGATAAGTAACAAAGAGAGTAACAACGAAAGGCTGCTGCGCGGTGGTTCGTGGTTCTACGATCCTGGGCATTGCCGTTCTGCTTATCGCGACTACGGCAGCCTCGCTCTCAACTACTACAATATTGGTTTTCGGGTTGTATGTAGTGGTGCGGCGAGGACTTGATAGCACTATACGCTTTTGCCCTATTGCTCTTTTCTTGTCTTATCCCTCTCTCATAGCGAGAAAATTTTTTGTCAGAATCAGGATATCCACCGATTAAAGGATGAACAGGATGAAACCAGGGATTTTATATTGTCAGCTTGCGACGTATAACTAACAACCGGAATTTTAGTCGGTTTCAACCGACTTCAGCTATGAGACAGAGAATTCATTCTCTGGCGTTGTTGATACTAACTTTCATTCTCTAGCATTGTTGAGACTAACTTTCATTCTCTGGCATTGTTGATACTAACTTCTTGGTTGATTTTGTCAATAAATTTAAAAAAATACCCAAAAATTTCTTGTGGTGCGGGACGAAAAGCCCGCTAATCATCAAGGACAGGCAGGATGCCCATCCCACAAAATTTGGCTTAGGGGTAAAGCAAAAGCTGATATGTGTCAACTTAAGCTCAAATCCCTACCACATCTCGTTCCTAGTCTCTGACTAGGAATGCAGTTGATGAGGCTCTGCCTCTAATATCATTGAAGGCAGAGCCTTCTAGAATTCATTCCCAGTCAGAGACTGGGAATGAGACGACTTGAGGTTTTTCGTAATTTTGTAAAAGTCCGTGTCTGAACCGTGTTTAGTATATATGTTTCAATCTGTTTTTTTTTGATGGTTTTGGTTCATATTCGGTATTCATAATAAGTGTTGATGCAGTTCCACTTGATTAAGTATGATTACAACACCTTACACTGTCCATAATGCCTTAATAGATGATCACATAAAACTAAAGCCACCATCGCATCAACCATTGGTACAGCACGGGGTAAAACACAAGGATCATGTCTTCCTTTTCCTGCTAAAACCGTTTCTTCCCCTTCCTTCGTTACGGTTTTTTGTTCCTTTCTAATCGTAGCTGTTGGTTTAAAAGCCACGCGGATAATAATGTTTTCACCGTTGGAAATTCCCCCTTGAATTCCGCCTGAACGGTTAGTTACTGTGCGAATTTCCCCATGTTCATCAATATAAAATTCGTCGTTATGTTCAAAACCTGTTAATAAAGTTCCGTCAAAACCAGAACCGATTTCAAAACCCTTACTTGCGGGTAATGACATTACCGCCTTTGCTAAATCTGCTTCTAATTTATCAAAAACTGGTTCGCCTAAACCCTTGGGAACATTCCGCACCACACATTCAACGACACCACCGATGGAATTACCATCTTTACCAGTTTGTTCGATTAAGGAAATCATGGTGTTGGCAATTTCGCCATCTGGACAGCGGACGATATTGCTTTCGACATCGGCTAAAGTGACAGTATTGGTATCAACAACCCCTTCTAAATCTTTAATTCGCTTGACATAGGCGATTACTTCTACACCTGCAACTTGATGTAAAATCTTTTTAGCGATCGCACCAGCAGCAACTCTACCTATTGTCTCACGGGCGGAGGATCTGCCACCACCTTGCCAATTTCTCAAGCCATACTTAGCATCATAAGTAGCATCTGCATGGGAAGGGCGATATTTCTGCGCCATCTCATCATAATCTTCGGGACGAGTATTTTTATTTCTGACTAAAATGGCAATGGGTGTTCCCAGAGTTTTTCCCTCAAACACCCCAGATAGAATCTCACAGGTGTCAGCTTCTTTGCGAGGAGTGGTAATCTTACTTTGTCCCGGTCGTCTTCTATCTAACTCAAATTGAATTTCCTCGGCGGAAATTTCCAGTTGTGGGGGACAACCATCAATGATCACCCCCACACCGCCGCCGTGAGATTCGCCAAAAGTAGTAATACGGAAAAGATGACCAAAAGTGCTGCCCATGATGTTCAGGAAATACAGACTGGAATATTTATTTTACATGGAGTTGGGCGATCGCAAAGCATGACCGAGGAATCGCTCATGAAAAATCCCAAATTTCCCAGAACATCAGTTATCTTAAAGACTTTCATCTTCTCCCCTTGTCACCTGTTAATAATCGAGTCTGACAGTTAAACTATTAGAAGAAAACTATAATTTCTAGACTTGACAATTTCCGCCCAAAAAAGCCATAAAGGGTAAATATTATGAAAAATTTGCACAAAAAAGCTTTGATAAAACAGCAGTTACTAGGTTCATCTCCGCGTCACGTTTTAGCAGGAGTCATAGCCGCCGGGTTGATGACATTGCCCGGTACGATTGGTGGTAGTCCCGTCTTAGCGCAACAAAAAACCGAGCGAAATTCCTTAACCTATGGTGAATTAATTCAAAAAGCCAGTAAAGGAGAAGTTAAAAAAGTAGAGTTAGATCAAGCTGAACAAACAGCTAGAGTTTATTTAGTGGGACAAAAACGCGATACTCTGCCTTTACAAGTACGTCTTCTAGATCAAAATGCGGAATTAATTAATAAACTTAGAGAAAAAAAAGTTGATTTTGGCGAAGTTTCCTCCGCTGGAAACCGAGCCGCTGTCGGCTTATTAATTAATCTCATGTGGATTTTGCCCCTAGTGGCTCTGATGTTATTATTCCTGCGGCGTTCTGCAAATGCTTCTAACCAAGCCATGAGTTTTGGTAAATCTCGCGCACGGTTTCAAATGGAAGCGAAAACAGGCGTAAAATTTAATGATGTGGCGGGAGTCAAGGAAGCCAAAGAAGAATTGGAAGAAGTTGTCACTTTTCTCAAACTTCCAGAAAAATTTACAGCGGTAGGGGCAAAAATTCCCAAAGGTGTCCTATTGATTGGACCACCAGGAACAGGAAAAACCTTACTCGCCAAAGCCATTGCGGGAGAAGCAGGTGTCCCATTTTTCAGTATGTCTGGTTCGGAATTTGTGGAAATGTTCGTCGGTGTGGGTGCTTCCCGTGTCAGAGATTTATTCAAAAAAGCTAAAGAAAATGCCCCTTGTTTAATATTCATTGATGAAATTGACGCAGTAGGAAGACAACGGGGTGCAGGTATTGGGGGTGGAAATGATGAACGGGAACAAACCCTTAACCAACTATTAACGGAAATGGATGGGTTTGAAGGGAATACGGGGATTATTATTATTGCGGCTACCAACCGTCCAGATGTCCTTGATTCGGCTCTATTACGCCCAGGACGCTTTGATAGACAGGTAATTGTGGATGTTCCCGATTTGAAGGGAAGACAGGAAATTTTGACAGTCCACGCTCATAATAAGAAGATTGATCCTAGTGTATCTTTAGAAGCGATCGCTCGCCGCACCCCTGGCTTTACCGGTGCAGATTTAGCCAATTTACTCAACGAAGCCGCCATTCTCACCGCCAGAAGACGCAAAGAAGCCGTTACCGACTTAGAAATTGATAACGCCATAGATAGAGTAGTCGCAGGTATGGAAGGAACTGCTTTAGTAGACAGCAAAAACAAACGTCTAATTGCTTACCACGAAGTTGGACACGCTTTAGTAGGAACTTTAGTTAAAGGTCATGATCCTGTACAAAAAGTTACACTCATTCCCAGAGGACAAGCGCTGGGGTTAACTTGGTTTACTCCCAATGAAGAACAGGGTTTAATTTCCCGTTCCCAAATTTTAGCCCGCATTGCCGCAACTTTAGGTGGTCGCGCGGCGGAAGAAATCGTGTTTGGGAAAGCGGAAGTTACCACAGGTGCAGGAAATGACTTGCAACAAGTTACCAGTATGGCACGACAAATGGTAACGAAATTTGGAATGTCCGATTTAGGTCCAGTTTCCTTAGAAAATCAAAACAACGATGTGTTTTTAGGACGGGACTGGATGAATAAATCTGAATATTCTGAAGACATTGCAGCGAAAATTGATCACGCAGTCCGGGAGATTGTTAACCGCTGTTATATTCAAGCTAAAGAAATCATTCAAGAAAACCGGTTAATTTTGGAACGGGTAGTTGACTTGTTGATAGAACAAGAAACCATTGAAGGTGATGTTTTCCGCACCATTGTCGCTGATAATACAGCCATTAAAGTAACTAATGAGCCAGTAGCCGTAACTTATTAGTTGAGGTTCAAAAATCGGCGTTGCTGCATTGAGGTATGAAATTCAATTGAACCTTTAAAACTCTTACCTTTGCGTGAGACTAAAATTCATACCATTAATCAGCAACGCCAAAAAATTCTTGTAAGTAGGTGAACACAATAAAACCAATCTGTGTAAAGAAACGTAAAATCGCCCAAACCCTCTTCACTCTTGCCTCTTGCCTTTTGCCTTGCCATAACGACGATTTTCAATGCTAACCTACTTAGAGAAGTTCCATGAAACATCTCTACTTTTTCTGATTAATAAAAATATCAAAAAGATTGTTCCAGAACTTTTTTAAATGGTGGTTTAACATTATAATTAGTATGAATTTTATCTCGCACCATCACCTCAATAACTGTATATGCAAGATCGTGAAAAAATGATCTAGAAGATCCGATTTCCCCAAATGTACCCCATTTAAAAGAAATTTCACCAGAACCAAATATTGAACTAATTCCCGGTTCTTGCAACTTCAATTTTGCACCATTAAAAACACTATCTGCATATTCTTCTGGTATCCCAACTTTCACCACATCTAATGATAATGCCAGAGAAGAATTAACTTCCCGTTCAACTTCAGTGGAAACCGCCACTTTCAATACTAATTTACCAGAATTATTAGGCTCAAATGTAGCCCCCAAACAGCCATATAAAAACCTAGCTCCTAGAGGTGCTAATATCTCTATCATCACTTCTTTTTTAGAGAATAAACCAATCTTTGCATTTTCCAGGATGACTTCTATCTTTTCATCTACAACAGGATAGAAAACAGGTCTAAAATCTCCAGGAAAATAAAATGATTCGTTATTCCAAATCCGAGCTTTTCCGGTTATACCTAAATCTAATACTTTGATCATGAGTCAATCCCCCAAGCTTTTCGCCAATTTCTGTTAAAATCTTCTGGGTAAGCTTTAATTACTTCAGGATGATATAAACTGTATGGTGATACACTATAATGTGCTATAGCCATAGGATGTGCCGTATACCAATCATAACCTTTTTCCATGAGTTCCGCTTCTTTTAGTTCATGAAAGTAGAAACTAGCATCAGAATTGCATATTTTCTGTCCCAAATCTAAAGCGTTTTGAAGTCTATCAATCATTTTTTGACTTGGTAAGAACTCATCAAACTTACTGATATGTTTTCTAACTAGCTCAACTTTTTCATGTTCAACATCATACTCTTGATTAGTTAATGTTCCAAAAAACATTTCATCAGAATTTACAGACAAAAGAACGACCCACTTTTACCTAACTTAATTGCACTGTCTCAGCATCAGCATAAATAATAACCGTACTTTACACAAGGCATTCTCTAACCTGTCCATAAAAATCTCACCATAGTGGGATTTAGGGGCAGATAAAAGCTAAAATAAGCAATTGGAGAGTTAACCGATGCCATGTTTGATATATTGCCTTTTCGCTTTGAGTTAGATACAGTTGCGATCGCTGGAGCTTGTTTATGGGCTTTAGCGTTATATCTGAGTTTTTCCCAAACCAGACAATGGGTAACGACACAACTCAACCGCTGGTTTAATTTTGCTGAACGTTTCCTCTATACCAGTCAATCAGAATTTGAAAAAACTCGCAAAGCCAGAGAATCACAAAATTCTTTTTATGCTTCACTATTTAGCATTTTCCCATTTTTGATATTTGGTAGTTTATCTAACTGGCTTCTAGATATCAGTTTAGGTAATAGCTGGGGAATTAGTATGGGTATACTTACTTGTATTGGTGCTGGTGTGTATGAATTAGGACGCGGACAAGGGGAAGAGTAAATTTACGTACCTTCAATCATAGTTATTTCCGCATCAGTTAATTCATACAGTTCATAAACTAATTGATTGATTTGTCTATCAGTAGCTTGAATTTGTTGCTGAATCATCTTTTTTGCTGGGGGTGTATTCACCTCATTAATTTTTTCATGCAGAGAAAGCATTTGTTGTACTAAATTAACAATTAAATCATGTTTTTTCTTCTCTGGAATTTGAGAATTATCAATAACTTTAATAGGAAGATTGCGAATAAACCGAGATTCAAAACTGTAGTAACCACCTCTCATAGATGTAGATGATTTTTTGAGATAAAATTCTAGGACTTTGCTATTTAACAACCCTAAAATGTATTCCCATGAATAATTAGATTTTACTAAAATTCCATATCCTCCAGCAACACCACCTGTAAAAAAGATTTCCCCTGTTTTATCCCATGTAAATGATGAACCTGTAGCAATATCAGGAGTAAATATTTTTGGTAAAGCCATGACATTTAAAGCTTGAAATCTACTATATCCATACCAAGTTTCTCCTAACATCTTGCTATTTTCTCTACTTTCTAAATAATTTTTATTATCTAGTAAATAATTCCATGTTAAAGGATATTCTCTTTCAAAGATATTTATAGAAATTAATTCCATTGAACCATTATTTTTAAGCATATAGGGAAAAATAATCAACTTATTGGTTTTAGACAAATAATATCTTTTACTATCACCACCTTTGATTAAAGGATGTAGTAACTTAGATTCTAACCAATATGCTGTTTGTTTCTGTTTAGAAAAAACTTGAATTAAATTATCTTCCCGTGATAATTCTTCTACGATATATATTTTATCAGCACTGGTTTTAATTCCTTGAAAAATCCTCTCTGTTACATCTTCTAGTGTAGATTTAATTTGTTGTAATTTGGTAAATATTTTAGCATCTTCTCCCAGAGTAAAATTCCATTCTGAAGATGAAACTAATAAATGATTAATAATTCCTGTTTGACCATTATTGTGGATTTTCCAATCCATTAAATCAATGACTTTTTCCATTTCTAAATCAGATTGTTGTGATTTTTTCAAAAAAAGCAAACAAGTATAAGTTGAAACCTTGGGGAAAACTTGTTGATCTCCAAAATGCACTATTTTATTCAGATATTTACCCTCAGAAATTAACTTCCTGATAGACTCTCCATATTGAGCATTAAAAAACTTATGAGGTAAAATAAAACCTAAATAGCCATCTTTTCTTAATAACTCCAATCCCTTTTCCACAAAAATAACATAAATATCATAATTTCCCTTACTAGCAGAAACATATTGTTTTTTATAAAATTCAACTTCCAATGCAGCCCATTCTTTTAAAGCTTGAATTCTAATATAGGGAGGATTACCAATAACTACATCAAAACCACCTCGTTTCATAATAGCAGAAAAAGCCAATTCCCAGTCAAAAATATTAACCCTATACGCCGTATCTTCGTCCAAACAATTTAATTGAGTATGTTGATAAAATTCTCCATCTATCAAGGAATTACCACATTGAATATTATGATCTAAATCAGGTAAAGCCCTTTCCTTGAATAACTGTAATTGTCTGGTAATTGTTTCTCCTGATTCTCCCTCCAATACCTTCAATAACAAAGATAACTTAGTCGTTTCTACCGCTTGTTGATCAATATCAACACCATAAATATGAGTTAACAGAATCTGCTTTCTTTCACTTGCACTTAAACGCCATTGATGATCCGAAATTTGATAGAATTTATTTTTGTATTTCTTGGGATTTTGCAGATATTGTTCTAAATACCAATCTAGGATAAATTGATAAGCCACAATTAAAAAAGAACCCGAACCACAAGCAGGATCAAGAATTGTCATATCTTGGATTTTTTCTGGTTTCTTATTTTCTAAAACCTTACCAATAGTTTGTTTAATAATATAATCAACAATGTAACTAGGAGTATAATAAACACCTCCAGCTTTTCTTACTTCCGGTTTATCTTCAATAACTGCTTGACGACTTGCAGATATTTGAATGACTTTCCCTAAAAATTGTTCATACACTTGTCCCAAAATTTCCACAGGAATCACAGAAAACTCATAAGGACTTTCTGGAGGATAAAGTTTTCTAATAATTAAGGTTAAAATAGAATCATCTATAGTTAAATTCAAAGTAAAATCATCAGGATTTTCTCGTCCTTTTTCATCTTGAAAATGGAATAAACCAGAATTATAGCGATAATCTGCATTAATAAATAACCGCCCTAACTCTTGATAAAAATTTTCAAACTTTAATAAATTATATAACTGTTGATAAGGTTCAATTCCCCTATCTTCACAAATGCGTAAAAAGACAATTCTATTAATTGTCATTTGCACAGCAAAATTCAACTCTCTTTGTTGAATTTGCGGATTTCGCCAAACAATATTAGCAGCTAAATTTTCTCGCCAAACTTCAATTTCTTGGAGAAATTTTTGATCAACAGTAATCCCAGACTTAACTTTAGTTTCTGCAAACCTTTCTAAAGAACCATTTAACACAGCTTCCTTAGAAAAAAGATTATAAATCTCTGCCCATTTATCAATATATTCTGTATAATTAAAATGTTTGATTCTAGCCACTGATGCTGAATCATTTTTATTGGGCATAATTCGACAGTCATAAACTGCAAATTCTTCAAAATCTGTTAAAATACTTAAAGCTAACTTTGCAGACCAGCCATAACGTCTCACTTGAAAAGCAGCACTCATATTTTGACCCACATTAACAGCGGGTTTTTTCGCTTCCACAAAAAACTTTCTGACTCCACCAACCCGAAAACTATAATCAGGTGCTTTGGCTTTATTTGCATCACTAATTTTTAAAGAATCTTCATGAACAACATCTTTATAAATATCAGAAATTTGTCGTTCATTGCCAATATCCCATCCTAAAGCAGCAAACAAAGGATTAATAAATTCGATTCTAGTTTGTGTTTCATTAATTCCCCCCGCCCGATACAATTCTATCGAAGAGTGAAAATGTTCAACCAGTTGAACAATACTATCAGGTGCTTTCATATTTTCAAAATTCCAATTTTATCTAAATCTATAAGAGACTTCCAAATAAAAAAATGTCCCAAAACTGATGCAGAAATTCTCTCTCTGTGTACTCTGTGCCTCTGTGGTTCGTTTCTTAGGATAATTTATTTCTTGGAAGTCTCTAATAACTCTTCTTTCACCAAAATAGCCAACTTCTGTGCAGCCCCACCTTCACCTCTGACACTGCGTAATTTATCCCGTATAGCCTCTAATTTCTCTGGATTTGCTAACAAATCTAAAATCATTTCTCCCACTTCTTCAGGTTGCAATTTACCTACTAATTCCGGGACAATTTCTGCTTGCGCCCAAATATTTGGCCAAGCAAATAAACCCTTACGTCTCAACACCCACCAATTAATTAATTTAGCAAAACCAGAACCTACTCCCGGTAAATTTGCCAATACTCCTGGTAAACCATCCCAAGAACGCATTGCATCTAATTGTTGAGTTGGTAATAGGACAATCATCGGTACAGCTAAAGCACCTAATTCTGCGGTATTTGCACCAACTGTAGTTAAACAAATAGAACATTGAGATAATAAATCATAAACTGGATTTTCTTGTTTTAATTCCACGATTAATCCAGTAGGAGTTACAAGAAAATTACCAGATAAAGATGCACCTTGAAAACCAAACGCTTTTGTAAATGAATTAGTTTCAGGATTAGCAAAATTAGCTAAAGTTGGTAAATCTAAAGTTGGTGCGACGGGAATAAAAAACTTCGTTTTCGGGTTTTGACGATAAATATATTCAGCAATTGCTAACATTAAAGGTACACCTTGGGTTAATTTTGCAGATTTTGACCCCGGTAAAATTCCAATTAGTTCGACTTTAGATTGAAGATTTGCAATTTTAGGTGTGATTTCATTCTTTGCTGCTTCTAACATCAAATCACCAACAACAGTGAATTTATCAGCATATTTAGCAGAGACATTTTTCGCAACTTGAGCTTTCATAATGGCAAATTTATCTATAAAATTGTGCCAACGCGCTTCCCATTCCGCATAAACTACAGTTTTATATCCTAATTTTTTACCAATAATCACCGGAAAAATTTGATCACCACCTAAAAATATGACTACACCTTGATTTCTCCATTCCCAATTTTGCGCGGTTTTTCCCCACAGTAAAAATTGCCAAAAATATTCAGGTGCTTGAACTCTATCAACCTCTGGATAACCCAACGCTATATCAGTTTCTTTACCACTAGCATGGGGACAAGGTGACAATATTACAGAAATTCTCAGTTGAGAAACATCATGTCCTAATTCTTCCCTCAATGCTTTAACAACAGGACGTACCCAGGTTGTCACCTCCCCAGGTCCATTGGAAAGAATGAGAATATCTACGGGTGTAGTCATTTAATTATTACCTAATGAGTTATAAAATATGATTATACTTATATAGGACTCCTATTTGATTTTTGATAGCTTGCGTGGCGTAGCCATACAAGACTCAGTAGGTATCAATTCTGTCTTTCCTGTTCCCTGTTCCCTGTTCCCTGTTCCCTGACCACACAAGTAAATTCACAGAATCAAACCGGATTCCTATATAATGAATTAAGGCAACAAAACTGAATCTCGAAATTAAAATCTCAATTAGATATAGTGACAAAGTATCTAAAGTTTTGTATCGTGGTTAATCAAATTCATAACAAAATCAAATAACAATGTATCATAGTAATTAGTAGCGTAAATGTGCAATGCTTCCCTTCCTGTTTTCAAAGGAGATCAGGTAAGCTACGCCCTGATTTACTAATAGCAGAATGTGGCAGCTTTGACGGGTAAACCTAGTTGGGTGATACTGATGTCTAAGGAAAAAAAAGGTAATAAAGAAGTTAAAAAGCCTAAGAAAGATCCCAAGGACAAAAAAGAGAAAAAAGACCCAAACAGATATGATGGTTTAGGTAAGTAATGAAGAGCAAATTCATAAAAGTTTCTGGTAGGGTATAATAAGGGTTTTAGAGATTTAATGGGGTTATCTGTATACATGGATAATCCCATTTGATTTCCATACTTATCGGTTAAGCTAAAAAAAATTGATTCAGCAGAATATAATTTTACCTCACGCAGAGGCGCAGAGACGCAGAGAGTAAAAAGGCAAGAGTGAAGAGGGTTTGGGCGATTTTACTTTTCTTTACACAGATTGGTTTTATTGTGTTCACCTACTTAATGTATTAATTAGTTAGTTTCTATGGGCGAGTTTAGTTTGATTTTATTCACTCAAATGGTAAAATTATGACGACCCTTCCAGGGCAAAAAGGTAGTTTGGCATTATTTTGAGTATAATAGCATTTAAACAGAAATTATTATTGTTCTGATTGAGTTGCAGTAACTTGTGTATAAGTACAACTAGAAAATTAGTAACTTGAATTAGGATTGTTTTAAATATCAGTAACACGGTAATAGGTTATAACTCATGGGAGATGGTTTTTTTCAATTACCAATCCCAATTTGTTGTCTTTTTAGCCCAACTGCTATGATAGCTACCCACAATCCCGCTGTTTTTGTTTTGGTGGTTGAACC
>NZ_LJOU01000182.1:0-4543 GCF_001672085.1 Anabaena sp. AL93
ACGTAAAACCCATAGCCCGCCTGGGAATGAATTCCCAGTCTAAGTAGGTGAGCGTTGAAAATTGTCGTTATGGCAAGGCAAAAGGCAAGAGGCAAGAGGCAAGAGTGAAGAGGGTTTGGGCGATTTTACATTTCTTTACACAGTTTGGTTTTATTGTGTTCACCTACTTAATAGCAGAAGTTGTCTTTTGATGACTAAATAACCCAGAAATTTTTGAGTAAACTTTAGTTTACTTTCGCTATTAGCCCGGAAATTCATTTCTGGGTGGGTGTGGAAGCCAACAAATAAGCCATCTGTAGGCTAAGTTGACACCAATGAGCACTGCTAAATCCCTACCCACAAAATCAAATGAATAAGCCGTGTTGAGTATAGTTTGACTTTTATTATGAGAGAAGAGGACAAAGGGCATTTTCTAACAATGATAAAAGCCTGTTGTCATCAGTTTCTGATATTCCCAATGTGACTAATTTGCTGAAATGGAAAATAATCACAACAGTTTGACGAAGCTAAATAAGGAGAATCGGGGTTTGGGAATGGAACGGTGGAAACAAGACTTAAAAAATGACCTGATTGCTGGTTTGCTGGTGGTAATTCCCCTCGCAACCACAATCTGGTTAACAATTACCATAGCCACCTGGGTAATTAACTTTCTCACCCAAGTTCCTAAACAACTTAATCCCTTTGATGGCTTAAATCCAATCCTAGTAAATATACTTAATTTACTAGTAGGATTAGCAGTGCCATTATTAAGTATTCTAGCTATTGGTTTAATGGCTAGAAATATTGCTGGTCGGTGGTTATTGGATTTTGGTGAACGGTTATTACAAGCGATTCCTCTGGCAGGACAGGTATATAAAACTCTCAAGCAACTCTTAGAAACTCTCCTAAAAGATTCTAATGGTAAATTTCGGCGGGTAGTTTTAGTAGAATACCCTCGTCCGGGCATTTGGGCGATCGCATTTGTCACCGGCGCAATTAGCAATGAAATCCAAAGTCAAATATCCCGTCCCGTCATCAGTCTATTTATTCCCACTACCCCTAATCCGACCACAGGATGGTATGCAGTAGTACCAGAAGAGGATGTAATTAATCTCTCTATATCCGTAGAGGATGCTTTTAAGATAGTTGTGTCAGGTGGTATAGTCGCCCCTAATATTCCATCACCAGAGCTTTCTGCACTGTCAGCAGGATCATCTTTAGAAATACAACAGCGGGAAATTCCCGAAATAGAAACTAAACTCGATACCAACCTAGCAAAGTGAACAAAAAATAGATAAGCTAATTGTTCATCTGTGCTAGAACTCATATATTTTTCATCATCCCAACTGTATGCAACGTCGTAAACCCCAACAAATAGCCCGCGAATTGGCTCTGTTAAGCCTTAGCCAATTACCAATTAACCCCAAGAAACTGGAAACCCTATCAGACGAGCAATTAGTCTCTAAGTTAGTTTTAGGGGCAGTCCGTACCCTGACATTAGAGGTACAGGACACATTGAACAATGCCGCGGGCGAACTACAACGGAGTAATGATCGCCTATTAACTAGCGAAACTAGAGCCGCTGACTTAAATACGGCTAGAACTATGTTGAAAGAGGCAATTTCCTATACCCAAATAGCTATCAATCAATTAGGTACATCCGTTGATTTTCCTGAATTAATTCAGTTAGCTAATCAAGATAAGGAAGTTCGTAATTACGCTAAAGCTATTATTATTACCGTTAGTGAAAATCATCAGGCTATCGAAGAATATATTTCTCATGCTTTAGTAGATTGGCAAGTTACCCGTCTAGCCCAAATTGATAGAGATATCCTGCAAATAGCCACCGCAGAAATAAAGTTTATGAAAGTTCCCAATAGTATTGCCATTAACGAAGCTGTAGAATTAGCTAAACGCTACAGTGGAGAAGACGGACACCGTTTTATTAATGGTGTTCTCCGCCGAGTTAGCGAACAAAAACAACCTGTTTGAATTGGTCATTGGTAAGACTTTTATTCCTTATTCTTCTTTCTTAACTCCTGAACTCCTGATAGCGCAGCGTGGCGTTAGCCATACTCCTGAATGGGCGCAAGTCCTGCGCCCCTACCTCCTGATAGCGTTCACGTAGTGTGCCGAAGGCATAGCGTGGCGTAAGCCATACTCCTAAACTCCTCTAATTAAACTACAATGGCTTTTAATTGGTTTCGTCGTCCGAATAATGAATCTGCTGATACTCCTGAAACTCAAAATCAGGAGGAAACACCCGCAGTAGAAGCAACTGAAACAGAAACAACCGGACTAGATACGGCGGATTTGTTGGCTTTTGCTAAAGCTGCTTATAAAAATATTCAAGAAAAACAACAAATAGAACCAGAATCACCTGTAGCTGTTGAAGAAAATACTATTACTGAAGAAATAGTAGAAACTGAAGCAGAAGAAGAAACTGCACCGATAGAAATCGCCACCAATATAGCAGAAATTACTGAGGATGTTGTCAGTGAATTAGAAACAGCTAATTTATCTTTTTTAGAACGGGCTGCGGCTGAAAGAGAAGCTAAACAGGAGAAATTAATTGCTAGTGCGATAGAAACAGAGATTCCAGAAACACCGACAACCCCAATAGCAGCAGAAGTCGAGATTCCAGAACTGGTGTTTGATGATGGGTTTAAGTGGTCAGCCAAGGTTTTAGCCGCCCAAGGGAGAAAAGCTGAAGATATTTCTCTAGAAGAAATTACTTGGTTGAAAAAACTGCGCCAAGGTTTAGATAAAACCCGACGGAATATTCTCAACCAACTCAAAGCAATTGTTGGTCAAGGACCTCTTAATCAAGCGGCTGTAAATGAAATTGAATCATTACTTCTACAGGCAGATGTGGGTGTAGAGGCAACGGATTATATTATTGCTGCGCTCCAGAAAAAAATCCTGGCGGAAGTTACTCCACCGGAACAAGCGATCGCTTATCTGAAAGAAATTCTCAGAGGTATGCTAGATGCACCCCTGCAAAACCAAGATAAACCCAGCTTTGCACCGGAAAAAGACCAACTTACCATTTGGTTAATTACCGGAGTCAATGGCGCGGGAAAAACTACCACCATCGGTAAAATTTCTCATCTAGCCCAAAAATCTGGTTATAAATGCCTGATTGGGGCGGCAGATACATTCCGGGCGGCGGCTGTGGAACAAGTCAAAGTTTGGGGAAATAGAAGCGGTGTAGAAGTTATCGCCAATCCTGGGAAAAACACAGATCCAGCAGCAGTGGTATTTGATGCGATCGCCGCCGCCCAATCAAGAGAAACCGAACTACTATTAATAGATACCGCTGGGAGACTGCAAAACAAGAAAAACCTCATGGACGAACTCAGCAAAATCCGCAAAATCATAGATAAAAAAGCCCCTAATGCCCGCGTTGAATCCCTGTTAGTTCTCGATTCCACCTTGGGACAAAATGGACTGCGACAAGCTGAAGTATTTTCCCAAGCAGCCCAACTCAGTGGCGTTGTTTTAACCAAATTAGACGGAACAGGTAAAGGGGGTGTAGCGATCGCTGTCGTCCAGCAATTAGGCTTACCTATCCGTTTTATAGGCGCTGGTGAAGGAATTGAAGATTTGCGTCCATTTTCTAGTTACGAATTTGTAGAAGCATTACTAAGCGGTTGATAACGCCATCAAAAAAGCGATTATAAGTCGCGGATACACAGACAAAACCCACTTTCGTGGGTTAAGAAGCCTTAATTTTTCATTAGTCCAGGTATCCCTTACGGGATCACAAGTTAGGTTTATTCAGCAAGCCCTAATTACTTACTTAGGAACGCAAATTTAATAACCTGCAATTCTGATGTAACCTGGAATGGTGCGTTACGCTGTCGCTAACACACCCTACTTTTGCACCTTATTTAATTCACATTCCTTAATATACTAAACACGGGTGAGATTTAAACTTTTGCCAAATGACAAAGAACCCAGATGTGTAGGGGTAAAGCAAAAGCTGATATGTGTCAACTTAAGCTCAAATCCCTACCACATCTCGTTCCTAGTCTCTGACTAGGAATGCAGTTGATGAGGCTCTGCCTCTAATATTATTGAAGGCAGAGCCTTCTAGAATTCATTCCCAGTCAGAGACTGGGAATGAGATGACTTGAGTTCTTTGCGTGATAGAGGTTTTACGTTAAGTTGACACCAATGAAGCTCTTGCTTTACCCCTTGTATCGTAATAAGGAGAGAAAAGAGTAAAATCTTAACTCAAGCAATCAAGCCGTTTTGAGTATAACAAAAACCCCAGAAGTAAAACTTCTGAGGTATAAAGAGTTTTAGGAACGATTGAGAACAATAGCAATGTTGTGATCAGTTGGAGTAGGCAATCTTTAAACTGATCACAAAATAGCCTTGTCAGCATCTCAAACTAAGAACCTAAAAGCCCACAGGTCAACTACTTAAATACTCTAGCAGAGGTCTTTTTATCTCAGTAGCCAAGTTGGCATTTTTTAAACTCTCAACTAGTAGTTCGTCAAATTTATTTTGACGGGTAATAATCGGAAAAACTTCTGTTCTTCCCTCCCCTACCTCC